>JBAZQI010000051.1:0-2525 GCA_041645325.1 archaeon | reverse complement strand
TTGTTTGCTGTATTCAAGGCATGCAAGGAATTCAAGAAGGTCGGCTTATTGAAAAGCATGCCTTGCATTTACGGAGTGCAGGCGGCAGGCTGCAACCCAATCAAAAAAGCCAAGGTAATTCCAGTCAAAAACCCGAAAACTGAAGCCAGTGCCATTGACTGCGGAAACCCAGTTTACGGCCTTGAGGTCTTGAAAGCAATCAAAAAAAGCAAAGGCCAAATTGTCGCAGTTTCTGACAAGGAAATGGCAAAAAGCATGAAATCCTTGGCTTCTGAAGGAATTTTTGCAGAATTAAGCGGAGCGGCTTCACTGGCCGGGGCGCTAAAGCTTGGCTTGAAAGGAAAAACAGCCTGCATTGTTTCAGGCCACGGGTTGAAAGAAAGCAAAAGTTACTACTAGTTGCAGTAATAATTTTCGTGAAATAAGTCAGCGTTTTTTCTTTTTCTTTTGCAAAGGCCTTCTGGCCTGGACTTTCGTTGGCTTTTTGATTTGCGAGGCAATGTCGTTCAAGGCAGTGCTTGAGAATCCTTTTTCTTTAATGCCGACTGCCTTTGCGAAAGGCTTTGGCTTTCCAGAATCAGTCAAGGAATCGTTCAAGCGCTTTATTTCAGAGCCAATCTGCCTTAATGCTTCTTGATAGTCTTCTTCAAGGATTTTTCCGGCGGCATAATCCCTCTTCAGCACGCGGATTGAATGCTCTAGGCCAGCGCTTTTGGAATGCAGGTAATCCAATTCTACAGTGTTGTGGGATTTGGACTTTGCTGAAGTTTCAATTTTGGAAATGCTTTCAGAAAGCTTTTTTGAATGCTCCAAAAACTCTTGCGCGCTGATTTTTCCAACAGCATAATCTTGAGCGAGCTTTTTCTGCTGTTTTGAAAGCTCGCCAAACTCGTGAATTTCATAAGAACTGCTAGAGCGTTTTCTAGCAATCAAAATAATCAGCACAATTGAGGCAAGCAATCCAGCGCCCAGGACAAAAATTATCAAAAACAAGTATTGAGTGTTGTCTGGAGTCACTGTGACATTCACTCCCAAAGGCTGCTTTCTTGGAATATTGACTAATTCAGAGTCTGGAATTATTGAATAATGCGCAAAAGCCAATTTTGCGGCATTAAGATTGCTTTCAGCCAAGAACGCGAGCGAAACACCGCTCTTTAGCATTTCCGCGGCAGTTCCAGCCTGTCCATTCTGCTGGTAGAATTTCGCGCCATTCAAGTAATAGCGCGCGTGGTCCAAGTACAAGTTTGCCCAAACAGGCTTGAAATTCAAGTCCTTCAACTGGGAATCCAAGGCAGCAATCTTGCTGACTAAAATGCTTTCCAAGGCATTGGCGTCCTTTCCATTAACCGCGGCTTGCGCGTCAAGCAATGACTGCGCTGAAACAGCGTCAAAATATCCTCCTAAATTCCATTTGAAAGCCTGCTCGATTTTTGCAGAATTGACTCTTCTTGCAATGTCTTCATTGTCTGAATTGCCATTAATGCTCAAGCCATTCTCTGCCTTGATTATTGCAGCGCTTAATTCTGGCTTCAAGAAATCATTCAAGGAAGCCCATTTTTCAGAATTGCTTCCAAAACTGTAAAAGTTCACTGCAATGTCAAACCATGCCTGCGCGAACTCAAAATCCTGCACTTTCTTCACAGCAGTCGTAGAGTTTGTTTGCTGGACTCCATTAATCACAATGATTGTTTCAGGCTGTGCAAGCTGTTCCAAATTGATTCGCGCCCAAGTCAAGCGCTGCTGTGCCGCGGCATACCATTCAAAATCCTGGGCTGGAATTCCCTTGTCAATTTCTGACTCCAATGCCTTGACTTTTTCCTGCAAGTTTTGCACTTTTACTTTCAAGACTGTTGAATTGTCTGAAAGAATTGACGGGTTTTCAGCAATGTCTTTTATTGTCAAAGCGTTCACGCGCGCGAGAAAAGCGTAATTTGCGGAAGAGTACAGGTAATTGGCGTCATTCAGTGTTTGCGCTTCCTTCAAGGCGTCTTCAGTGTCGCCCAATTGCGAAAGCAGGCCATTTATTACTGAAGTGTCAGTGATTAAAGTGGTTGACAATGCATTCCTTGCAGAATTAATCAAGTCTTTTGTTTCAGAAAGGAATTTTGAATTCTGCCTTTGCAAAGGCTGCAGCGAACTTGCCTGGGAAATCGGCTTTGGCATAAAAACCAATTGAGGCTGCTGCTGTGTTTTGTTGACGTCAATTTTTGAAATGTCAGAAAAAGCAAGCTTTAACGCAGTGTCAAGCTTGTCGACTTCAACGACTTTCATTCCCCACTCTTTCAACGCATAATCAGGCAGTAAAATGTTTTGGACTCCGGAAGGAAGCTTTACAGTCTGCTTTGCCTCTCCTTTAGGAATCATGAAAAGCTTTATCCCAATCTTTGCGGCCTCCTGGCTTTTCTCAAAAACCCCGCCAACAGGCCCTATGGTTCCGTCTTCAGAAATAGTTCCAGTCATTCCGACCAGTGCCGGAATTGCCTTGTTTTGAAGAGAGGCAACAGTCAATAATGCCATTGCGCTTC
>JBAZQI010000050.1:0-2780 GCA_041645325.1 archaeon | reverse complement strand
CGGCAGTATTCCAAATTAACAGTAAAACTATTATTCCGACCAAAATATTTTTCGCAGTAATTTTAACAGTGATAACACTGCCCTTTTTTGTTTCTGCTTGCCGGCTGCCCTTGCCATCATGCAATTGAACATTCCCTTCGGAAGAATCCTCATCTTCAACCTCTGCAAAAGAATCCTCATCCCCAACTGGCGCATTAGAACAAGCCAGCTCTTCTGTTTTTTCATCCACCCATGTTTTCTCAGGCTCATCAGGGCCATTAAGAGTTGTTTTTGTCCCATCCATTTTTTTCCCTCCGTGTCATTTTTGTTAATAAAATGACTGTCTTCACACCAAAAACAGGTTTTACCTTGCTCCGCCGCAGCCGCAGCCTCCGCCGCCGCAGCTTCCGCCGCTTTTAGGGGGAGCTGATGCAATTTGCTGCTGCGTCTGTGCATCAGCAATCACTTTTCCTGTGCTGTCAACGCTTGCATCATCCAGCACAATGAATTGCCCCCTTATCATTCCCATCCCGCAGCTCCAATCAATCGTGCCTGTTTTTTCAGGGGTAAAATTTATTGTTTGCTCTCCCTGTGTTACCCTGAAGTTAAGGTTATAAGCAGGAACAATGATTGTGCCATTGCACCCAGTAACTTGTTTTCCGTTAATCACCCATTTCACGGGAACACCTGCTTTTAGCACAAAGATATTCGGGCTGTAGCCGCTTGCCACAACATCCATGTTAATTGTCTGGTAGCCAGGCCCTGTGCCTGTTCCCTGGGAATATTTTGTTTCGCCAACGCCAGCCAAGTTTGCCGCTGTATTTGCCGTTGCTGTTCCTGAAGTGCCAGAACCTGGACTTGCGCTAGAGCCACCACCAGAGGTTCCTGAACCGACTGGGCTTGGACTTATGCCGCAGCTGCCGCGTGCGGAACCGCCTGCGGCCTGAAGATTGGCCTTTGCCGGCGCAGTTGATTCTTTTGTGACTGTTGCCGGATATGTCTTGAAAACTTCCAGGCCCAATATTTGCTGTTTTGTTACTTTGGCGGGGTCATAAGACACCTCGAAAAGGTTTGGCTGGCTGAATGTTACGCCGCTTATTCCCGGAAGCTTTTTCAATTCCCCTGAAATAAGGGGCGCGTGGCCTGAACAGGGAATCTGCACAGCAAGCGTAATTTTTGAAAGCCCTGAATCCCCTGTGCCCGTGAGTGCAAATGCGCCTGTCGCATTATTTGCCGGCCCTGCCACGGCAAAATTTGCCGTGAGCGGAAAAATCACGAGGAAAAACAGCAGGTTTATTGCAACTGTGGAAGCATACATTGTCCCGATGTATTTTTTCTTTCTCATTATTCCTTTCGTTGACAGTATGCCATTCCTGTTAAGGTAAAACATTGTTGAGATTGTTGCAAAGACTAATGAAATTGCAATCAGGATATAGAAAAACCAAGGGTTCATAAGCAATGGCTTGAACAATTCAACAGCAAATGTTACCCCCAAAATCGATGCGGCAACAAAGCCGATGCAGCCAATATGGGGAATTATTCCATATATTATTCCCTGCTTAAGGGAAGACCTTGGCTTTGCCCCTGTTTTGCCTTGGTTGCTTTTTGCCCCTGTTTTTGGCTGCCTAAGCCCCTTCGCCGGCGCCATTGCAGGCATTGGTTTTGCTTCAGGGGCAGTTTCTTTTGGCGCAGCTTCTTCAGATTCAGGCTTTCTTACATACCCATAACCAAGCTCTGAAAGAACTTCCTTTACCCTGCTGAAAGAGGCCTTTTCCGTATCTGCCAGGAAAGAGGCCTTTTCCATTGCAAAGTCAACCCTTACATTTCGAATGCCTTCAATTCCAGAGAAGGCATCGCTGATTATTTTTGCACATGCCTTGCAGTGCATTCCGCTTATTTTGAACGAAACATTTTTTTCCAAGCAATCACCTGCTCATACTGCCACTGAAACCATTAATAGCGATTGCTGAAACCGTGGTTTTGGGGCGAAAAAAAGGAATTTATAGCAAAAAGCCCCTGTATTCAAAAAATTTTAATTGCTTTTTGCTTATAACAAACCGCAATAAAAAGTTCAAAAATATAAGCAGTTTGCTATGGCTTAAAAACTGTTGCGTGCAGAAATCTTTTCTGATGCAGCTCAGCATTGATTTTTCCAACAAAAGGGCCATTGCCGGCGCAATTATTCTTGTTTGCATTCTTGGCCTTGTATTTTATGCACCGGAAATCCTGAGGGAAAATTCACCCACGGTCTGTTATGTGGACGGGGTTTGCCAGCATGAAAAGCAATCCGAGTTTTTGATTGCGCTTGTGCCTGTTTTGGTTCTTGGGGGAATAATAATTGGCGCCAGCGTTTTCTTTTTTATGGTTTCAAAGCTTGAGAACAAGAAAAAGGACCTTGAAAAAGCCACCCAGGCATTGATTCAGTTCCTGAACAAGGATGAAAGGAAGGTCATTGAAAACATACTTGAAAATAAAGGGAAAGTGTTCCAGTCTGAAATATCCAGGATTGAAGGCATCGGCAAGCTGAAGAGCCACCGCATTCTGCAAAGGCTTTCAGACAGGGGCGTAATAGAGATTGAGAAACACGGCAAGACAAACATCATAAGGCTTGCCAAAAACATCAGGGAAACCCTGATAAAATAGCCCTCTTTTTGGCGAGTTCTGAAAAACAATAAATAGTGTTCTGCGCATATTATTGCCCATGCCCAAAGGGAAATTCAAGGCAGAATACACAGGCAAAAAAGAAAATGTTCCCGGCATTGTGACATTCTCTTTTATGCCGCCGGAGAAAATCGGGTTCA
>JBAZQI010000049.1:0-3384 GCA_041645325.1 archaeon | reverse complement strand
GGGCTATGCTGACTCGACTTTCAGGAAATGCCCGAACTGCAATGGAAGCGAGGCTTTCACTTCGCAAAAAACCTGCCCTTCCTGCGGCACAGCAGCTAAAGTCTTGCGGAAAATCAGCATTGTTGACGTTCCAGGCCATGAGACTTTAATGGCCACAATGCTTTCTGGAGCTGCCTTAATGCATGGCGCGATTTTAGTGATTGCGGCAAACGAGCCTTGCCCTCAGCCCCGCACTGCAGAGCATTTGATGGCCTTGATGCTTTCAGGAATCAAGCACATTGTTGTGGCGCAGAACAAGGTTGACTTGGTGCCTAGAGACCAGGCAATGCAAAATTATCAGTCCATTAAGAAATTCCTGCAGGAGAACGGGTTTGAAAAAGCGCCAGTAATTCCGACCGCGGCAAACATTGGGGCAAACATTGACTTGCTTATTGAGGCAATTCAGGAAGCGATTCCAACTCCAGAGTTTGACGCTTCAAGGCCTGCAAAAATGTATGTTGCAAGAAGCTTTGACATCAACAAGCCCGGAATTATCCCAGAGCAGTTGGTTGGCGGAGTCATTGGAGGAAGCATTATTGAAGGCAAGATAAAAGTCGGCGATGAAGTTGAAATTTCTCCAGGTATTGATGGGAAAAGAATAATTACAAAGGTTGCAAGCCTGAGCACTTCAAACAACAAGCTTCAGGAGGCAATGCCTGGGGGCTTGATTGCAATCGGCACTTTGATTGACCCTTCAATAGCCCGTAATGACCAGTTGCGCGGCCAAGTTGTTGGAATGCCTGGAAAGCTTCCAGAGCCAGTTTCTCGATTGAGGCTTGAATTGCATTTGATAAAGAGATTGATAACGCAGGAATTGCAGGACATTAAAATGAACGAGCCTGTTGTTTTGACTGTCGGCACAATGACGACTGTCGGAACAGTTGTTTCAAGCACCAAGGACAGGATTGAAGTCTTGCTTAAGGCAAAAGTGATTGCAGACAAGGGCCAGAAAATAGCAATCAGCAAGAAGGATGCCGGAAGATGGAGGTTGGCTGCTTTTGGAATCTGCGGTTAAAATCGCTCTTGACGCCAACATGCTTTTGGCAATTGAGCAATTCAAGCTTTGCCTGAAGGAAGAAATCGACAGGGTTTTGCCAAGGGCAGAATTGGCTGTTCCAGACCAGGTTATTGAAGAATTGGAAAAGCTTGCTTTCAAAAGCAAGGCATTGGAAAAGCAGGTGAAGATTGCATTGCAGTTCTTGAAGTCTGAAAAAGTCAAAACTTTGAAATGGCGCGAAATCAACGCTGACAAAGCCCTTTTAGGGCTTTCAAAGAATGGTTTTATAATAGCGACTAATGACAAGGCGTTGAGGAAAAGCATAAAAAAGAATTCTGGCAAATGCTTAATACTAAGGAAGAAAAAGTACTTAATTTTGGAATGATTTTGAAAAAAAGAGGTTGATAGAATGTATCAGGTATGCACTGTTCACGACACTGTAAGGGTTCCGCCAAACAAGTTTTCAGAAGACATCAACAAGTCAATCTTGAAAATAGTTCAAGAGCAATATGAGGGATTGGTTGATGAGGATTTGGGAGTTGTTGTTTCTGTAGTGAGCGCTTCAAAAACCAGTGAAGGAAAAGTCGTTCCGGGAGACGGCGCGGCATATTATGATGCAGACTTGGAGCTTTTGATGTACAAGCCAATAGTGCAGGAAGTGGTTGAAGGAAGCATTTCTGAAGTGACTGAATTCGGGGCTTTCATAAAGACAGGGCCTTTGGAAGGATTGATTCACGTTTCGCAAATAATGGACGATTACATAAACCATGACGCAAAGCTTCCCGGCTTTATTGGAAAAGAGTCCGGAAAGAAATTGACAAAGAACGAGAATGTCCTGGCAAGGATTGTGACTGTTTCCTTGAGGGGAACTATTCCAGAATCAAAAATAGGCCTGACAATGAGGCAATTCGGCCTTGGAAAGGAAGAATGGCTCAAGGTTGACGAGAAAAAGAAGGAAAGGAAAGAAGTCGACAAGGCAAAAAAGGAAGACAAGTTTGCAAAGTCAAAGGGCGGAGACCGCGAGCAAAGGCCCAAAAAATAATTTTTTAAGGAAGTGAAAGCAGATGGTGATGCAGGGAAAGGCTTGCAGGAATTGCAGGAAAGTCATTGAGGAAGGCGGCAAGTGCCCGAATTGCAAGGGCGAAAGCTTCACTACATTCTGGCGCGGGTTTGTCGTATTGCTGAAGCCAGAGCACAGTGAAATCGCGAAGAAAATGGCAATTGAACTGCCGGGAAAATATGCTTTAAGGTTAAGCAGGTGATTTTAGTGAAAGTAGAAATTGAAAAGAAAGTAAAGAATCCATTGTTGCACAGGACTGACATTAGCTTCAAGGTGGAGAATGCGGAAAAAACCCCGAACAGGAAAGACCTGAGGGAAAGGCTTGCCGCGCTTACGGCAGCAAAGCCGGAGCTTTTGGTTTTGGGAAAAATCTCGCAGGATTACGGCTCAATGCAAATTTCAGGAAACGCAATGCTTTACGACAATGAAGAAAGCATGGAAAGAATAGAGCTTTTGAAGTTCAAGAGGAAAAACTTTCCTGAAAAGTACGCTAAGAAAGACGAGGAAAAAAAATAGTTTTTGGTGAATTGAATGATTGAAACCACGACAGATTTTGTTCCTGGAATGAAGGTCGCGAAAATTCTTGGAGTAGTCCGCGGAAACACAATAAGGTCCAGGGGAGTTGGCGGCCATTTTATTGCAGGCATTCAAGGCGCTTTCGGCGGTGAAATAACCGCTTATGTTGTTGCATTGAACGAGGCAAGGACTGAAGCATATAATCGGATGCTTGGAGACGCAGTCAAGCTTGGCGCCGATGCAGTAATTAACATTCGTTTTGTAACTAGTGAAGTAATGCCCGGGGCTGCAGAGCTTTTGGCTTATGGAACTGCAGTGAAATTAAGCAAGTAAAGGGTGAAAATGAATTATGGCTGAAAGAAAAACTGACGCAAAGGCGGCCGTGAAAGGTCCTGTGAAAGGAAAGAAGAAAAAGCTCAAGAACGCACTGTATGAAATCAAGGGCGAAAACATTTCCAGAAAAAACAAGTTCTGCCCGAAATGCGGTGCCGGAATTTTCATGGCGAACCACAAGGACAGGATGGCTTGCGGAAAATGCGGCTATGCTGAATGGAAACCAAAGTAAAAAGCCAGCGCTAGCAAAGCAGTGCTTTCACTTTTTTGCACAATGAGATTTTAAACATTTCAAGACCAAAAATCCTTATGATATTCAATTTTTTGCTGG
This sequence comes from archaeon, assembly GCA_041645325.1. GTDB lineage: Archaea > Iainarchaeota > Iainarchaeia > Iainarchaeales > JAFCCL01. Next base: position 108 of record JBAZQI010000049.1, on the reverse strand, counting down.
CGGCAGTGCTTCTTCTATTGCCTTTGGTTTATTTCAAAAGGCGCGGGTTGAATCCAGTCAAAGAGCTTGGGTTGGGGAAAAAAAAAGCCTCAAGCGCTTGGAAGCATT
>JBAZQI010000048.1:0-3556 GCA_041645325.1 archaeon | reverse complement strand
GTTTTCAAGTTGGTATGATAATGGAACGATTTTGCCGTTGACTCTGGCCCTAAGGCATTTCACGCCAAGGTCCGAGTGGATTGCGAAAGCGAAGTCTATTGGCGAAGACCCTTCAGGCAGCACTATTACCTGCTGTTTTGGCGTGAAGACAAATATCTGGTTTTGGCCGAATCCCATTTTGAGGCTGTGCGCCAGATTTTCTGAATCCCTGGCGGTCCTGTGCCATTCAATCAGCTGTTTTATCATGCTGAGCCTTTTGTCAAAAAATATGTCTTTTGCGTAGTTCTTGTAGTGCCAGTGCGCCGCCAATCCTGTTTCGCATTCGTAGTGCATTTCCCAGGTCCTTATCTGGACTTCAAGCGGCTTGTCTTTCCACAGCACAGCAGTGTGGATGCTCCTGTAGCCGTTTTTCTTTGGGTTCGCGATATAGTCCGTGAATTGGTTCGGCACAGTCTTGTATTCCGAGTGCACTATCCCGAGAAGCTCGTAGCATTCCCTGACATTTTCACAGATCAGCCTGACGCCAAGCAAGTCGCATATCTCGTCAAATCCTTTTCCCTGTTCCTCCATTTTCCTGTAAATCGAGTAAATGCTTTTTGCCCTTCCTTCAATAGTTGCAGCCGGCTCGCCTTTTATGTGCTGCATAATTTCAGCCATTGCCCTTTCCAGTTCCTTGTTTCTTTCCTCTTTTGTTTCGCCCAAAAGCGCCTTTATCCTTTTGTAGGTCTCAGGCTTGAGTATCCTGAGGCTGCTGTCTTCAAGCATGCTCTGCAAATCGTACAGGCCCATTTTTTGGCAGATTGGCGCATATATGCGCAATGCGCTTTCCGCCTTGCTTTCCATTTCTTTGCTTCCGGGCCTTGCGTTCTGCAGCGCGTCAAGCCTTGCGGCAAGCTTTACAAAAATTGCCCTCAGGTCCCTTGCGGTTGCAAGAATGATTGTTGAAAGCATTTCATTGCTTATTTTTCCCAGGTTTTTTTCCTCTATCCGCTTGATTTTGCCGTAGTCTGATGCAATTTCCGCGATTTCTTTGCCCAATCGGCCTGAAATTTCTTCTTCCGAAACATCTGCCCCTGATTGCAGGTTGCAGACCAGGGCTGATGCAATCGTTGTGCCGTCAAAGCCGAACTCAAACAGTGTTTCCGCAACCCTTACAGCGTGTTCTAACTGTTCCTTGCCTTCCTTGCCTTTCCTGCCAAAAGCGTTTTCCGCAAGGGCATAGGCTTTCCTTACCGCATCTTCCCTGTTTTCTTCTTTTGGGCCTTGCGTGCTTTCAGCCAGCATTACCCTAAGGTTTTTGCCAACCATTATTGTCCCCTGTTAATAAACCTGCTGCGAAAAGGCTTAAATTAACTCTTTTCCTTCTTTTTTTCTGGTGATTGTCAAAATGAAAAATTTTTTGCCTGTCCTGTTCATAAACTTCAAAACCTATGGCGAGGCCACCGGCAAGAATGCCGTTGCCCTGGCAAAAAAGGCCCAGCGTGCCGCCGGCAATGCGTCAATTGTCCTGGTTGTGCAGGCCGCTGACATAAGGCTTGTTTCTTCTTCTGTCAAGCTGCCTGTTTTTGCCCAGCACATTGACCCTGTTTCTTTCGGGAGCAACACAGGCCACATTCTGCCCGAAGCCGTCAAGGAGGCCGGCGCTGTCGGAACAGTTTTGAACCATGCCGAGAACAAGCGCGACAATGCGTTCCTTGAAAAGGCGGTTGCGCGCGCAAAAAGCCTTGGTCTCCTTGTCATGGTTTGCGCCGAGGACCTTGCAAGGGCAAGGCAGATTGCTTCCTTTGAAAACAAACCTGATTTTATTGCGGTTGAGCCACCTGAGCTTATAGGAGGGAATGTGAGCGTGAGCACTGCAAAGCCAGAGCTTATTACGGATTGTGTCAAGGCAATAAAGGGGATTGCGCCTCAAATAGAGGTCATTACAGGCGCCGGGGTAAAGAATAGCACTGATGTCAGGGCTTCTTTGCTTCTTGGCACGCGCGGCGTTTTTGTCGCATCAGGCATAATCAAGGCGCAGGACCAGTTATCTGCAATAAAGGAACTTGTTTCCGGGATGGATGGTGGTTAAATGAATTTTGGCGAGCGAAAAATCGAGGCAAGCAACTTGCCGGAGCTTGATTCTTTTGAAAAAAGCAAGATTGAGTCTGCATTGATAGCCTCTTTTGACAAGATATACAAAATAGTGAACAAGGAAATGCTTCTCAATGCGCATTTCAAGCAGCATGAGGCTGAGGGCACGAGAAAAAAGTCGAGCGTGCATTTGAAGCTAAGCTTTTCGGGAAAAACAATTGTTGCCTCTGATTTCGGCTGGGATGTCTTGAGCGTGCTGCAGAATGCCCTTAAAACGCTTGAAAGGGAAACCCTTTCTTCCGTAAAAAGGCGCTAGCGCCTTTTCTTTTTCTTTGCCGGTTTTTTGCCGGTTTTTCCCTTTGGCTTCTTTGAGGCTTTTTTTGCGGATTTGGGCTTTTTTTTGGTTCCTGCCGATTTTGGCTTTTTTGTCACAGCTGCCTTTTTCTTGGGCTTTGACAAGTAAGGCGCAAAGAGTTCCGCGTCTTCCCCGGTGTCATCGCGCAGCTCTTCCCTCATTTCCGCAATTATCTCTGAAACGCTTTTTTTTTGTTCGGTCATTGACCAAAACTTATCTTTTTTCTGGTATTTAATGGTTTCGGGGCAAAATTACCCGAAAAATGGTGTTTCAAAAATGGTTTCAAAGTGATTCCAGGTGCCTTGGGTAAATCAGCTCAAACCTGCGGCCGTTTTTTCGTAATATAAGTCCCCCTGTGCCAACTGCCCCTAAAAGATAGCCTCCATTCTTGAGGCTTTTCCATATGTTCACCAAAGCCCTTCTTCTGTCGCTTTGTGTCATGTAATAGGAAACATTGGCAAACCTTATTGCATCACATTGGAAAGGCAATGGCTCCCTCGTTATTTCGTGACTTTTAACTTTGAGCCCTGCCTTTTCCATTTCAGCCCATTTTTCCGGTTCTGGCGCAAAATGGTCAATGGCATAAACTTCCGCTTCTTTCCCCAAAGCTTCTTTTGCATCAATGGTTGTTGGCGCCCCTTTTGGAAAAGAGCATCCGACATCGGCAAAGACCCTGATCTCATCAGCGTGCTTGGAAAGGAATTGCGTGTGCATTTCATACCTGCCTGGCCTGCTGTAAAAAACAGGTCTTCGGGCTGGGTTTGAGGCAGGAAATTGCCTTCGGGCTATGTTTTTTGGAGAGGGAAAAAGCCTTGGGTTTTTGAACAAATCCTGCCAAGTGACCGTCCTAGTTTGTGAATGGCGCCTCATGTGAATCATTTGGAAAGTGCGGACTCGCCCGAAAATGGATTGTTCCTTGCCCAAAAAGGTTTTATCGCCGCGTTCGCTTGCTTTCGCTACCCTCAAAGCATTTTTCGTTATTACCACCGTTGCTCCCTTCCAGGCCTGGCGGGGTTCATAATAGCAAAAAACCTAAGAGGACAAAAGCTCATCGCAAAACGCAACGGCCTTCTCAGGTTAAGCCAACCGCTCTCCGGGCTTCGGTTCCAGCATGAAGCGGGTTTCTGG
>JBAZQI010000047.1:0-3665 GCA_041645325.1 archaeon | reverse complement strand
GCCTCTGATGTCATAGGATGGGAAGAAACATTCGGCGAAATAATTCCGGTTGAATGCGATGAAAAACAGGGCGGAGTGCCGAGCTGCAAACAGCCGGTAATGGTAACTGGCAGGATTAAAAGGCTTGACCCTGAAAGCAAAATAATGCAGGGCATTGAAACAGCGCCTGCAGACCCTGCTTACGGCCCGTTGAACATGATTGCCTTTGACGTCAAGCCAGTTGGACAACAAATCGCATACATTGACAGCACAACAGGCAGACAAAATTGCATTGCAATAGTTGAAAAAACGCTCCTTGTAGGCAAAAGCATTTACTTCAGCTATGACCCTGCAATGACGCCGGGCATATGGCAGAACACGCTGGAATATTTGCGCTGATTCCAGGCTTTGCACAAAAACTCAATCGTGCACAAAAAACCCCGATTTTGCACAAATAGAGGTTTAAATACAAGTTTCTTCCTTTAGGCTTGTTGAAAATGTACCATTATTTAAAAGATTTTGGAAAGGGTGCCTTTTTTAGTCTGGCATTTAATGCTGTGTTGTCCTTAATTTTTTTGGTTATTTTTATTTTGCTATTTTCTAATATTTGGATATCATATATGGAAGTACAACCCGGTTTTGTTTTAGTTCAGTTTTCTCAGTTTTTATACTTCTTTACAATCATCGGGTTTTTACTTCCATTCATCCTTTTTTCGGGGGCGCTTATTTTTCAGGCCTTTCCTTATGGGCTTATAGGCGACCTGTGGTTCCTTGGTTTCTTTGGCTTGCCTCTCTTTGGCTTGCTTTTTGTACTTTTTGAAAGGTTCGGCGGTAAAAAACCTTGGCATGCTTTTTCTGCGATGGCTATCACAATTGCGATACCTACAATATCTCTTCTTTTCCTGATACCCGGACCAGAATCATGGCTCTTTAACGGTGTTACTCCAGAAAGCATTGCCTTCATTTTTAATTTTATGCCTTTCCTTGTAATCGCCTGTCTTTGCGGATTGGCACTGTTTCTTTTTAGAATTTTGAAAGAGAACAAAAAAGTCATTTTAATTATGTCTTTGGGTGCTTTGCTTGCGCTTAGTAATTATACTTTAGTCACATTAATCATTTACGTTTTTTTGTTCACAATGCCAGCCTGGGAAGGGTAAAGGCAACAAAAAATTTTAAGAAAACCTTTATACAAAAATCAGGTCCTGCACAAAAAGGTAGTTTGAAACCCAAATTTCTGCGCCTTTTTTGTGCAAAGCCCCTGATTCTAATAAGCCTTAAATACAACAAAGGCGGAACTAATCCTTACCATGATAATCACGATAACAGGCTATCCGGGAAGCGGCAAGAGCACGCTTGGCAAGGGCATTGCAAAAGCGCTTGGCCTTAAGCACTATTCCGCAGGCGATTTCTGGCGCGGCATTGCAGGGGAAAAGGGAATGAGTACAACAGAGCTGAACAAGTTTGCCGAAAAAAACAAGGAGATTGACAGCATTATTGACGAGCGCACAAAAGAGCTTGCCAAAAGGGAAAACGATTTTGTAATTGACTCAAGGCTTGCCTGGCATTTTATCCCGAAAAGCGTGAAAATTTTTGTGAAAGCCGACCTGAAGAAGGCTGCTGAAAGGGTTTTCAAGGATATGAGGCCGGACGAAAAAGAGCATTCAAGCCAGCAGAAAACCTACGAGAACCTGCTCAGGAGAAAAAGCCTGGAGGTTGAGCGCTGGAAAAAAGTCTACGGCATTGACTACCTTGATGAAAGCAATTACGACCTTGTTGTTGACACCACAGATTCCGGCATTGATGAGACAAGGGAAAAGGTTTTGAAACTGATAAAAGGGCTTGGAAAAAGGCAATGAAAAGCTTTATAAAAAACAAAGGCATAATCATAGCTGATTAAAAAAAGAGGGAATTTTATGGAAAGGGTCAAATCCGGAATAAAGGGGCTTGATGAGCTCATAGAAGGCGGCTTTCCATTGGGAAGCACTGTGCTGCTTTCCGGCGGAACAGGAACCTGCAAGACCATTTTCAGCATGCAGTACATTTACAACGGCGCATTGCTTTACAACGAGCCCGGCCTGTTTGTCACGGTTGAAGCAAACCCGAAAAACATTGCCTGGGACATGGAAAGCTTCGGATGGGACTTTGGCAGGCTGCAGCAGGAAAGAAAAATAAACATTTACAGGCTGCACCTTGGGCCAAAGAGAAACTTCGGCGATTTGCTGAGGGACGAACTTGAAACAATAACCGGCCTGGTAAAAGAGCTTGGCATAAAAAGAATCGTGGTTGACAGCACAACGGCCTTTGCCTCGCTCATTGAAGACCCTTCAACAATAAGAAGCCTGCTCTTCAAATTCGGGGACGGCCTGAAAGAAATGAACTGCACAACCGTTTTCACTTCCGAAACAAAAAACGAAAAAAACGTCTTCAGCGCCTTTGGAGTGGAAGAATTCATGGCAGACGGCGTCATAGTGCTGTACTTCACGCCGCCAAACAGAAGCCTGTTCGTAAGAAAAATGAGGGGCACAAAACACGACAAAAACGTGCACCCATTCGAAGTAACAAGCGAAGGCATAATAGTAAAGCCAAAAGAACAGGTCCTGTGGGAAGCAATAAAATAATTGCCAAGCAATAACAGAAAAGAATTTTAAGCAACGCAACCCTAATTAATTTATGCGCGAAAGAAAAAAGGTGGCAAAAAAGCTTCGAGTAAGAGGCGCTGGTGCGAGAAGATTTGTCGTTCAGATTTCAGAGGAAAGAAAGACCGTTTTTGACAAGACAGCCCTTTTTGAAGAGGCAACTAGGATATTTTTAAGGCATCCTTTTGAGTACAAACCGGCCGCAGGAGTACCATTGCGTCCTAGAGAGGAGATGGCCAATTTTCTTCTGGGACAGGCATTCAGGATGCATGGACTTAACAGAGAAGAGATTGCATTTTTCACAAGAATTTGCTCTCTACAAAGGAGTAAGAAAGCGGTGTCTCGAGATATTAATAAGGCAATCAGGGCTTTTGGTAAAAGAAGGCTTCAAGCCTTGCTGCCAAAGATTCGGGAGGCAAAGGTTGAATGCATGGAAGGCAACATAAACCAGCATAATGTAATCTTTGAATCAAGCGATGATAAGAATGCGCTCTCTCATCTGGCAAAATTTGGTGGCAATGAAGCTTATATTCTGCTAAATAACTTTGAGAAGAGATTAGCGGAGGCAATCAGAGAACTTTAGGGAAAGCCTTGAAGAGGCAAGGGTTTTTCACGGCATTCCTTTTACCGCAAGCTTGATGTCTTCGGCAGTAACCGTTTTTCTTTTTGCGTGCTTTGCAAACTCTGATGCCTGTTGCGCAATCTTGATGCCTTTTTCTTCCAAAACTTCTGCCAAGGCTGCTGCAGCGTCTTCGCTTACCCTGCCTCCGCCGGCCTTCCTTATAATCCTGTCAACCGCCGCAAGCGGCAATTCAACCATGCTCTTTTCACATCCTTTTTAATTGGCTTTAAAGCTCTAATAGAGGTTATTTCAAAATAATATATAAATATAACCCCTTTTTTGGGCAAAAAACGCTTTTTTGGGGAGAAAAACACCGGAAAGCCGCCGTGAAAGGCTTTAAAAAACGGCTTAACCATTCTTTGAATATATGCCCTTGCAGGAAAAAAAATTCGTGGAAAGCAGGTTCATAAAGCCGGAAACAGTTGAAA
>JBAZQI010000046.1:0-4020 GCA_041645325.1 archaeon | reverse complement strand
AAGCGTTCCGCACACGTCCACAAGAATGAGCTCGCGCTTTGGACTCATTGCAAATTCCACCTTGCCGTCAGCGTGCTCAAGGCCGATGCTGTCCGCTTTTTCGGTTATGAATTCGTTGACTTCAAGGGCCTTTGCCTTCAGGTTTTCAATTTCCCTGCTGTCAAGGCAGGAAATCTGCGCTGCTTCTTCCCATGAAAGGTACCTGTCGGTTGGCTCAAGCTTTGTGCTGACATCCATTATTGGGGCTTCAAGCATTTCCCCCGGCTTTGGCATCCTGCCCAGGCCGAACTGTTCCGGCGTTGCCTGCCCCAATGCAAGCCTTTTGAACACGCTGCTTCCCTCAGGCAGGCTGTTCCTGAATATTACCTCCAATGGCACGAGGTAATTGCCCATTCCCTTTTTGAGTTCGCCTTTTTGCGGGTACAAAACCCTTACAATGTCAACCTCCATCTCGTTGCCTGAAACAAGTTTCCTGAAATGGCTCCTGATTCCCCTCTTCCCAAGCTGTTCAAAGTTGTAGGCCGCCATCCTGCACAGGGCCTCGCCCTTGCCAGGAATCACATCCGGCATTTTTCCATAGTCAAAAACAGAATAATCATCCGTGAATTTGAAAACGCCTGTTCCTTCAAGGCCTTCGGTTGGCTTTCTTTTTATTGTAAGGTCTTTTACGCTTCCCATTGCTATCCCCCCTTTTTTGCCCTGGCCCGCTTTGCAGGCTCCGGGGCCTCTGTTCCTTTTCCGATTTCAAGTATTTTTTTTGCGCACAGCGCCGCATTTTCACCCCTGCCAAGGCCAACCCACAGGCCTCTTGTGGCAAGCGCTGAAAGCCTCAGGGCATCTTTTTTTTCCGAATCCTCTTTTACCGGCACGAATATCACAAGCTGTTTTTCAGGGTCAACAGCCTCAACAGTGCCGAGCTCGATGAAATCAATGTAAACCGCGCTTTTGTCGCTGTAATTGTCTTCTTCCCGTTCCTCAAAAGGAATGCCGAGCTCTTGGAGCTTTTCCGCGCATTGCCCTCTTCTTTTTTCCACATCTTCGCTTTGCTCTGTTGTCACAAGCACGATTTTTTTCTTTCCGCCAAGTATGTTTGCCGCGCCTTCAACAGTTTCCGCAATCGCCTCAACACCCGTTCCAAGCACAGTAAAGCCCTTTGGCATCTGGTGGATGCTCAATAGCGCGTCAAGGCCGAAATAGTTTGAGTTGACGGGAATTCCGATGACCAGCTTGTCAGAATGAGATGCAATGAAGCCAGGCAGTGCGGCCGAGAGGCCTGCGCCCGCTATCACCAGCGGCTCGGCGCTTTCCCCCAGTATTTTTTCAAGCCTTTTCGGCTCCCTGTGTGCCGAGCAGATTTCAAGCCTTGCCTTCACGCCCTTTTCTTCAAGCATTTGCATGAGCTTGCCGTAAACAGGCTTGTCAGATTCGGAACCGAATATTACAAGGACCCCCAAAAGAAAAACCCCTAAGAATAATCCAGAATAAAATCAATTTAAACCCTACTGTCGGCTTGGCTGGCAAGCCGTTTTTTTGGGTTAAGGCGAAACAGGCCTTTTCTGCGGCAAGGAATGCGTTTTTGTTTTCTTTTAAGCCCAAGGCTTATCTTCTTATTTCTTACCTGCTGTCTGAGAAATTTTTTGCCCTGATTTCCCTTACCTCGATTTTTCTTATTTCGGCTTCAAGTTTTCGGACGGCATCCTGTTTTTCTGCTATCTCTTTTTTCAGGGCGTATTCCCCTTCTTCGTCCAAAATCTTGTTCTGCTTTTTTTTCTCAATGGTCTTTTGCAGGTTTTTTATCTCAACCTCAAGCCTTGTGATTTTGTACCTTATGTCCCCTATTTCAATGTTAACAGAAACCATTTCCTTTTCACCCCTAATTCCGCTGAATGCGGCAATCTATTTATTGCTAAATATGCTGTTTTTGCCTTAAAAACATATTTGTTGGGCTTGGGGTGCATATGGACTGCGAAGTTGATTGGTTATTTTAAATGATTCCAGCCACTTTTCTTTTCATTGGCAAAACAGGCAAGGGGTTTACAATGGGCAAGGGGCAGGTCATGGGCAAAAGGCAGGCAATGGCTTTTCTTGATGAGCTGGAAGCAAAGGGCATTAGGCTTGGGCTTGGGCGCATGGAAAAATTCCTTGCTTTTATCGGCAACCCCGAGAAAAAGTTCAGGAGCGTTCATGTTGCAGGCTCAAAGGGAAAGGGCGGCACTGCGGCAATGATTGAAAGCATTTTGAGGAAAGCAGGCTGCAGGACAGGCCTGTATACAAGTCCGCATCTTGTGTGCTTCAATGAAAGGATAAGGGTGGATGGCAGGGAGATTTCGGACAGGCAGCTTGTTGCCCTTGTTGCCGGGCTGAGGCGCGAAATGGAAAACAGCGGAATTGACCTTACCTATTTTGAATTTGTTACCACGCTTGCATTCAGGCACTTTGCGGATTCTGGCGTTGATTTTGCGGTTGTTGAAACAGGAATGGGTGGCAGGCTGGATGCCACAAACGTTCTGTTGCCAATGGTTTCTGTTATCACCAACATTGAGAAAGAGCATGCCCGGTATCTGGGAAACACCTTGCAAAAAATCGCTGTGGAGAAAGCCGGAATAATAAAGGGGGGCGTTCCGGTTGTAACGGCAGAGCGGAAAAAAAGCATTCTTGGCATTTTCAAAAAAGAGTGCGCGAAAAAGAAAGCAACATTGCAAATTGTGAAAAAGCCTTTTTCTGGAAAACTGGCTCTCCAAGGGCAGTTCCAGCGGTGGAATGCTGCTTTGGCTGTTGCTGCAATTGAGGAACTGCAGGGGCAGGGCATAAAAGTGGGCAAAAAAGCCATCGCTGAAGGGCTTGCTTCTGCGCAATGGCCCGGCAGGTTTGAGATTGTGCAGCAAAATCCTGCTGTTGTACTGGACTGCTGTCACACGCCAAACTCGGCGCTTGCGCTTGCGAATGCTTTCAGGGAAATTTTTCCAGGCAAAAAGGCGGTGCTTGTGCTTGGCGCAAGCGGAGACAAGGACATCCGGGGCATTATTGCAGCGCTCTATCAAATTGCCGGCTTTGCTGTCGCAACAGAGGCAAAAACAAGGGCAATGTCTGCCGGAAAAATAAAAAAAGAACTTGAAAAGCGCGGAATTGAAGCAATTGAAATGACAGGCGTGAAAAATGCCGTAAAAAAAGGAATTAAGGCTGCGGGCAAGGACGGCATTGTCCTCATTGCAGGAAGCTGTTTTGTGGCAGGAGAGGCAATGCCCTTGTGGCGCCGCAGGGCGTAATCTTTTTTAAATGATTACTGCCATTTTATTACTGTTAAGCGTGGTTGAGCAAAAATGAATCCTGGCTTTTTTTCTTCAAAAAAGGTTTTTTTCCTGATTTTATTCAGCGGGATTGCCCTGCTTGCTTCCAGAATCAATTTTTCCCAGTTGGTGGGAAGCACTGCGCAATACTTCACCTTTTTCCAGTTTTTCGGCCCGATTGCCGGGGCTTTTTTGGGCCCTGTTATTGGAATTGCCAGCGTGCTGCTTGCAGAGCTGGCTGACTTTGCGCTGGCAGGCAAGGCATTTGACGCGCTCAACGTTTTGAGGCTGCTGCCAATGCTTTTCGCAACGCTTTATTTCGCGGTTTTCCTCAAAAAGAAATCCTTTAGGAACGCAAGCATTGCCGTTCCCATTATCTGCATTGCATTGTTTGTGCTCCAGCCTGATGCAAGGGCCGCTTGGTATTATTCCCTGTTCTGGACGATTCCAATCATCGCAAGGGTTTTCAGCAAAAACCTTTTCCTGCGCAGCCTCGGTGCCACCTTTACGGCGCATGCAGTCGGCTCAGTGATTTGGGCCTGGAGCATTCCGATGACTGCAGAGCAGTGGACCTTGCTTATTCCCGTTACGGCTTACGAAAGGGTGCTGTTTGCAATCGGCATAAGCGTTTCTTTCCTTGTGTTCAACAACCTGCTTAACTTTGTTGAATCAAGGGCAAAAACAGGCGCGCTGCATATTGAAGGGAATTACCTCCTCAAGCCATTGGCTTTGC
>JBAZQI010000045.1:0-5871 GCA_041645325.1 archaeon | reverse complement strand
TTGAGCATTTCTTCTCTTGAAATGCCTGCCTGTTTCATTATTGCAAGCAGTGTTCCGGGTGCTATTGTTTTGTGGTTTGGGATTGTTACTCTTCTGAACGGCTCTTTGTTTTCCCTTAAAATAAAATGGCTGCCTGTCTGATGGTCAACAACAAAGCCGGCTTTGAGAAGGGCTTTAACAACTTTTTTGCCGGATAAAACAGGTAGCCTCATAGCCGAAGCAATCCGCGCTTTTTTTATACTGAAACCGCCGCAATTTCAACGAATCTCTTGTAAACCTGGTCTTCCGGGTGCTTTCGCAGGCTGCACAAATATCCTTCTATGGCATCTTTTATGTTTCGAAGTGCGGCTGCCCTTGTTTTTCCCTGTGAGATGCAGCCGGGCAGGTTTGGTACCTCGGCGACAAACCAGTCAGTTGCAGCATCCTTTGTCAGAACAACCTTATAATCCATATTTAACCAGCAAGGATAATGCTGCCTACAATTTTTATAAATATCCTTAACAGCCGCTTTTCCCCTAAAAGAGTGTTATTGCCGATTAGCGTGCCGTACTGCAGCCTTTATTCCAAAAAGAAGTCCGCATTCTCCAATGCCAACTTTACGGTTCTTTCTTTTGGCTGCCTTTAATCAAACTCAGACTTGGCTGTTTGCCCTGTTTATAAATTTTTCAAAAAGGCTTATGCTTTTCATTAAACTTAAATAAACCGCCGCCCTATTATGCCTTCATATGCAAATTGTTTTTTCCGGCCATGCCACGGAAAGGATGCTGCAGAGAGGCATAAATGAGGCAACGGTCAAAAATATTCTGCAGAGCCCTGACTATATCAGAACCTCTTTTTCGGGAAGAAAAATCGCAACCAAAAAGCTGGACAAGGCCTGGCATGTTATTTTTTTGGAAGAAGAAAACAGGGCTATTGTAATCAGCGCTTACTTTGACTAAGCGACTGCCTTTTCGACTTGCTTGAATTCTTTTTTTGTCAAGTTTTTTGAGGCCGCAAGAATTTCTATTCCCACAATCTTCTTGTTCCCGTCAAAATCCACAATTAGGTCATCGTTCAAAGCAATTGTTTGCTTAACACGCCCGCTTTTCGCGTCTTCAAGCGCAATATACATTGCATCAATTTCCCTGTCATAACTTACTTTCATTTCCAACCACTATACAAATAATTGCTTAAAAAGTATAAAAACCTATTGTGGCAACTGTAGCAGCAAAAAAAGGAAAATCTCCTTTGAAGCCCTGTGGAAGGCCTGCTTTCTTAAGCAAAGGCTGCCGCTTTAATCCAAAAAGAAGTCCGAGGTTTTTACCGTGAGGTCCATTCCTTTCCTTTTTCTGACTTCTTCTATCACGTTTCTCTGCATTTCCCTCGGCAGCTGCTCGTATCCCGCGTATTCCGCTGTCCAGATTGCCCTGCCCTGGGTTGCACTCCTAATTGCCGCTGAAAATCCGATTAGCTCTTTGACAGGCGCCTTTGCAATGAAAATCGTTGCATCGCCTTCCTGCTTCATTTCCGTAATCTGCGTTCTTCTTTGCCCGAGCTCTTTTGAAACAGAGCCCATGTAATCCTGTGGGCAGGTTATGAAAAGAATCTGCTTTGGCTCAAACATGACTGGGTCAGCCGAAAGCATGCAGGCATAGCATGTTCTGGTAATTGCAGGCAAAACCTGTGCAGGGCCCCTGTGGATTGCATCCTCGTGCAGGGTCGCATCCTCAAGCTCAATCATTATGCCGAAGCATTTTTCTTTTGCCAGGGGCCCCTGGTCCATTGCGTCATTAAAGCCCTGAATCACAAGCTCCCTTATTTCATGCAATGCCACGATTCCGCGTGTCATGTCAGCCAAAATGCAGTTGTTGTGCACGGCCCAAATTCTCCTGGATGTGTCCCTTCCAAAGCCCATTTCCTCAAATTTGGCGGCAACGTCCTTGTCCTTTGGCTTCATCTTTCCGCTAAGCTTTGACTCAACAAGCTTTTCAAGCTGCTCTTTTGGAATGGGCACTGCCCTCATCTTGAACTTGTTGTGCCTGTTCGGGCTCTTTCCTTCAAGCGTGGGGCTTTCCTTGTTTATGGTTTCCCTGTAAACAACAATTGGCGGGGAAACCTCAATCGGAATCTTGTGGTCAACTTCAATCCTGTATCTGGTTACCTCCAAATGCAATTCGCCCATTCCGCTGAGCAGGTGCTCGCCTGTTTCCTGGTTCAGGCTTGTGACAACATTCGGGTCTTCTTTTGAAATCTGCCTGATTACCTCAATGAGCTTTGGCAGGTCCTTGGTCTGCTTTGGTTCAACGCTTATTGTCATGACAGGCTCTGCCGTGCTCTTGAAGCTTTCAAATGCCTTCATGTCAGTGCTTGAAATGGTTTCACCGGCAAACACTTCCTTGAGGCCCGTAATGCCGGCAATGTTCCCTGCAGGAACCTCTTCAACCTTTATCCTTTCCTGGCCCATGAAAAGCACAACCTGCTGGATTGCGACCTCTTTTTGCATTCCCAGTGCCCTTACCTTTGTTCCCGCTTTTAATGTTCCGGAATAAATCCTTCCCGTGGCAATGTCCCCGGCATGCGGGTCAACGGTTACGTCCGTAACCATCATTGCAATCGGCGCCTTTGCATTGCATTCAAGCATTCCCCTGCCTATTTCCGACTCAAGCTCGCCTGTCCAGATTGCCTGTGTCCTGTATTTCTGCGCATTAACCGGGCTCGGCAAATGCTCAATGACCATCCTCAAAAGCGTTGTGTGCAGCGGGCTTTTCTTTGCAAGGGCCTTCTGGTCCTCGTTCTTGCAGTAATCAAAAATGTCCTTGAAGCCTATTTTGGTTTCCTTCATTGAATGAATGCTTATTGCCCAGTTGTTGTAGGCCGAACCGAATGAAACAGAGCCATCATTGACCTTAACCATCCAGTCTTCCGAAATTTCCTTGTTGGCGTTTTTCTTTATAAGGACATTGACCTGTGCAATGGTTTTTACAAATCGCTCCTGCATCTGCTCAGGTGTAAGCTGCAACTCGTTGACAAGCCTGTCAACCTTGTTGATAAAAAGAACCGGCTTAACCCTTTCCCTCAGGGCCTGCCTTATTACGGTTTCCGTCTGCGGCATCACTCCCTCAACGGAATCAACGACAACTATGACACCGTCAACAGCCCTCATTGCCCTTATGACTTCGCCGCCAAAGTCAATGTGGCCCGGCGTGTCAATGATATTAATAAGGTGCTTTGTGCCATTGAAATCGTGCACAAGGCTGATGTTTGCCGCATTAATCGTTATGCCCCTTTCCTGCTCCAATTCGTAATAATCCATCATCCTCTGCTTGCCCGCAAGCTCTTCGCTCATCAGGCCTGCAGCGGCAATGAGGTTGTCGGTAAGCGTGGTCTTGCCGTGGTCAATGTGGGCAACAATGCCTATGTTCCTGATGTTTTCCCTGGTATTCATCAGGCTTTCAGCCAGCTTTACCATGTCCTCTTTTCGTCCCATAAGAAGCACCTTTCAAGAATTACCTGCTGCTCTTCGCAATCCTTTCCACTTCATCGCGCCTTTTGACGGAAAGGCTTTTCTGGTCTTCCTGCGAGGCAAGAATAAGCTCTTCCGCAAGCGCCTCGGCAGCGCTCTTCTTCCTGTTGAACGAGCCCACAAAGCCCGCCAAGGCAATGTTTTTCAGAGCCTCGTCAAGCCTTGTCAACGGTGCAACGTCAACCGCAACAGCGTAAGCGATTCCGCCCTTCTTTATCTTCGTAATGTCTTCGCGTGGAGCGGCGTTCTCAAGGGCCTTGACAAGAACCTGCAAAGGGTTCTGCTTTGTCTTTTTCTCAACAATCGCAAAAGACTCCTCAACAATCCTCATGGTCTGCAGCTTTTTTCCGCAGCTGCCCCTTCCCCTTATGTACTTGCCGCTCAGCTTCCTTTTTCCCTGGCCGCTTCTCATTGCCTTGTTAATCAGCCTTTCAACAACGCTCATCTTTCCCCTGGCAAAAGCCTTCTTGTTCTGCTTGCCAAAGCTGTGCGGCACGCTTCTTGAATCGAGAATAATGTAGCGCGCAAGGCTCAAATCCGAAAACTTGACGCCCTCGGAACTCCACCTGCCAAAAACCAGTGCCATAAAAAAACCCCGGAATTACCTTTTGACCTTCTCCTTCCTTCCTGACCTCAGCATCTCCAAAGCCTGGTTGTTCACATGCGTTACCCTGTATTTCACGCCCCAAAGGTCCCCCTTTGGGCCGCCCTGTGCCCCCCCTATTCCTTCAATAATCACTTCGTCGTGCTCGTCAATAAACTTTATTGCGCCGTCCCTTGGGGCCAAAGCTGTGCACTGCTTTCCGTTCTTTATAAGCTGGACCCTCACGCACTTCCTGATGCCGCTATTCGGCTGCTTTGCGGTTACTCCACGTTTTTCAATGACTATTCCCCTGGCCTGCGGGCTGCCTTCAAGCAAATCATACTTGTCCCTGAGCCTGAGGGTTCTCCTCTTGTACTTTGGGTTCTTCCATCTCCATTTCTGCCTGTCGTCCTCAAGCTTCTGTGCCGCAAATTCCCCTTTTGCCATATAAACAACAACCCAATTCAATGAATTTTTATATCCTCAACCTTATAATTCCTTTGTGCTAAGGCTTTAATTCTTTTCAGTCTGCCGGCCTGGTTCAACAGCTTGTGCCTTTCACCGGGCTCAAGCGTGACATTCGCAACCCTCTTGCCATTTTTCTCCGAATAACCAATCTCCTTGACCTTGACATTATACAAGGCGCCCCTGATAAACTCAACAAAATCCTCTGCGTACTCAAGCAACTCAACATTGAGCTTGAGCCTTGCCCTCAGCTTCTTCACAGAAGAAGCATCCTTGCCGATTGCCTTGCCAAGCTCCTCTTTCTTCACCAGAAAAGCAATCACGTTTCCCTGCACAACGCAATCACGCGCATTTGCGCCGCTTGCGCTGTTAAGCTCGTTCAAATAAAAAATCTCATCACTCGTAAGGCGCATTTCCGAACACTGTTCTAATTTCCCTTCGCAAGCCCAAGCACCTTGCTCTTGCCCGCATCCTCTATTCCTGCAAAAGAAACCACAAAAGGCTTCCCGCAGTAATTGCCGATGTCAATCCCCGTTGCACCAAACTCAAAAAAAGGGATAGCTGACGTGTTGCACAACTGCCTTACCCTTTCCTTAGCATACTTCTCGGCATTGCCGCTGATAATAACTAGCTTGCACGCACCCTTTAAAACACTTTTCTCAACGCCCCTTTTTCCAAAAACAACCTTTCCCGTGTCAACCGCACGCCTCAATTCCTTCCCGGCATCAACATCCATAATCGAATCTCACTCCACCTTCTTTTTCATAACGAGCTCAACCCTGCCTGTTCCGACCCTCACAGGCTGCCCCACAATGATGTTTTCAACAACGCCCTGCAAATCATCCTTCTCGCCCTTGAACGCGGCATCAAGCAAATGCTTCACTGTTTCCTCAAAGGCAGCCCTTGCAAACGGGCTCTTCTTCTCCCTGGTGATTCCTGTCCTAACAATGCCCTTGATTCCGCCGCTAAAAGTCATCAGGTCGGCCAAAAGCATCAAATGCCTCAAATCAACCAGGATGCTGTTATCATCCAATGTCTTCCGCAATTCATTAAAAATCATAGTCCTGCCAGCCTCAATGCCCAAAACCTCGCTTACCTCCATAATGTCATTCGTAATGGTCTTGGCCGTATTGGCCTCAGGCAGCTTTAAGACCACCTTGAGATTGCTTCCGCTTGTCTTTATGACAAACTCGCCGGCCTCTTCAACAACCAAAACTTTGTCAATTCCCCTGACACCATGAATCCTGCTGTTCAAAAGCTTCAAAAAATTCTTCCTGATCCTCAGCAAAGGCTCCCTTACAGGGAAAACAAACTCGATGCT
>JBAZQI010000044.1:0-6907 GCA_041645325.1 archaeon | reverse complement strand
TTGCCGGGCTTTTGGCTGCCAATGACCTGTTGCCCGATAATGAAGCTCTGGCTCAGAACGCGCCAGTCATTGCTCTTCTGCTAGCCCTGTTTGTCTTCAACGGTTTTTTTGTCGGCGTTCTTGTAGGCATATTTTTAACGCTGACAATTATTTTCTTGTGGAAGAAAATTAGCGAAAAAGCGTAATGTGAGGAAACACACCTTGGCTGGCCTCAACAAAAAAAGAAAAAGTAAGGTGATTAGCAGCGCCTAGGCCGCTCCAAGCAGCAGCTCAGTGCGAACCTTTTCCCTGCAGGACTTAACTTCCGGGTTCGAAATGGGACCGGGTGTGACCCCTGCGGTTTGGCCGCTAATCAAAAATAATCCTGTTCCCAAGGCTTTAAAAAGCTTGCCACGCCCGCTTTTTCGCTTATGGGCTTTTCTCTGTGGCCTTTTCCCTGGTTTTGGCTGGCTTTTCGGATGTGCCGGCTTTTTCTTTTGCCTTGTCCGCCGAAGAAGTTTTCTTTTTCTTCTTGCCAATAATGAGCTCTGAGGCAACCTTGAGGCCTTTTTTCAAAAGGCTTTCCCTTTTTGCGCCTGCGCAAATCATCTTGCCGTTCTTGAACAAAAGCAAAGTGAGCTTTGGATCCGCAATCCTCAAAATCGCGCCTGGGAATTGTTCAGGTTCATACTCAACATTGTCAAGCTTCATTGCAGTCTGGAACAAATCAAGGTTTTGGTTCAAATTTGCGGTTGCCACAAGGTTCACGACATTGTAGTGCACTGTTTTCTGAACCTTAACTTGCTTTTGGACCTCGTGAATCAGCTTGCTTGCTTTTCTAATCGCCTGCGCAATCTGCTTTTCGCTGCTTGCGCCGCTGCAAATGACTTTTCCGTTTTTGAACAAAAGCATTGAAACCTTCGGCTCTTTGAGCTTCAAAATCGCGCCCGGAAATTGTTCCGGCTCATACTCAATGTTCGGAATGCTCACCGCAAGATTGTACAAGTCAAGCGTGGCATTCAAATTAGACGAGGCAACAAGGTTCACAATAGTGTACTTCAAAGGCATCAACTCCCCCAAAGGTTTTCAGCCCTTTAAAAAGGCCTTTAAAAACCTAATATAAAAAGGTTTCACAGGGTTTAAAAAGCCAATGATTTGGCGCCCTTGGGGCTTTGTCGCAAAGTCGTCTGTTCAAAAACGGGTGTCGCATTCGTTTGATGAGCTAAGCCAATTCTTAAATAAAAGTTGAACCCTCATTAACTATGATGGCTGCGAAGCATCCAAACAGGCGAATGGGAGTATACGGGCGGCCTAAGAGGCGAAGGTGGAGCAGAAACAGACTTGGCCTGTCGTTTACTGAAAAACCTGAAAAAATGTATCGCCTCAGGTATATCTTGCCGACTTCTGGTTCAGGGCCTGTGGAAAAAGTCACGGAAAGGCGCAGGCAAATTTTCGCAATCATTGGCAGCGTGAAAGAAATACTGGCATCAAGGAAAAGTGACTCTGTGTCATTTCTCAGGGGGGAATCCGGCGCGTATTATGCTAAACTGACAAGTTATGCAGGCACTGGGGCTGTTTTCTTCAGAATAACAAATCCAGAAGTGCTGGAAAAAGTTAGAAAAGAAATGTTTGTAGAAAGGCGGCTAAAGCAAAAAGGGGTACTAAAGAAAAGGAATTGGGCTAAAAACAAACTGGGCATAGCATCTGCTAAAAAACCCGAACGAACAAACTCTCTTCGTTATATCCATCCGGGTACAAGCGCGCTTTGTAATAGCGTGAAAAAACTGCTAAATGTAAGAGGAGACGATCAGGTAGTTTTTTTAAAAGGAAAAAAATCTGAAAACTATTATGCTAAACTAGCAAGTTATGCTGGCACAGGTCCCATTTTCTTCAAAATAACAAATCAAGGATTATTGGATGAAATCAGGCGCATATATCCATAACTTTAGCAGGGGGCATGGTTGCAATTCCCCTTGCCCTTATTCTTTTTTTGCCACGACTATGATGCCTTCGCTTAGGCTTGGTGGCATTGGGATGTTTCTGCTGATTTTGCGGCAGTTGTAGCCTGCAATCATTTCTATTTTGAAGCCGGCTTTTTCGACTTCTTTGGAAATGGTTTTTGGGTTGAAGAACCTGACGTGCGAGGGGTCGCCGCTTATGAAGATGTCGTTGCCGAAAATGAGCCTTGCCCTGTTGGAGTAGTTTATTACGTTTGGCGTGGTGAGGAAAAGGATGCCGCCTTTGTTCAGTGCGTTGAAGCAGTTTTCAAGGAATGCCTGTGTGTCAAAGATGTGTTCCACTATTTCTGTGGCAAAAATGGAGTTGTATTTTTTTTCGGTTTTGAATCCTTTTTTTCCAAAGTCGCATTGGAAGAAAGTTGTGTTTGGGTTGTTTCCCTTGCCTTTTCAAGGGCAGCGCTGCTTATGTCGCATCCTTCGGCATTGTCAAAGTGTTCTTTTAGCCATTTTGTTTTGTGGCCCCAATAGCATCCGAGGTCAAGCACCGGGCTTTTGAGGCATTTTAAAGCCAAAGCGTTTACTTTTTCCGAGTTTACCTGAACAAAGCCTTTTCTGGAGTACTCGTCGTAGAATTCCTGGGAAACCATTTTTTTGCACCTTGCCATTGCCTGAATGCATATTAAGGCGATGCTATTTAAAGCTTTCTTTGCCTTATTACTTTTAGTTTCTTGGTGATTTAAGTAGTTATACGTTTGAAAAAAAGGTGATTTTGGTTGGTTAACAAGAAGGCAAGGGGCAAAAGGAGCAAAACCAGGTCCAAGCTCAGGAAAAGGCCTGGAAAGACCACGGTTAACGAGATTTTGAAGCCTTTTGCAGAGGGAACTCCTGTGCAGATTGACATCAGGCCTGAAATGCACAAGGGCATGCCGCCTGCCATTTACCAGGGAAGCCATGGCATTGTTGAGGGAAAGCAGGGTAACGCTTACATGGTTGCCGTGGAAAAAGGCAATCTTGAAAATACGCTTATTGTCAATGGCATTCATTTGAAGGCACAGGAGGCGAAAGCCAAATGATCGGGGAAAAGCTTATCAGCCAGAAGCCTGTTTCTCTGGCGGATGTAAAGCAGTTGCTTGCCGACAGGAAGCAGGACAAGGACCTCAGCTATGAGCAGGACATTACCCTGAAGTACGCCAAAAGGTTTGGAAAAAACAGCCTTGCGAATGCGCAAAAGCTTGAGGCTGAACTTCAGGGGATTGAAGGCCTTAATCCGGAAACAATAACAAAGGTCGTTGACATCCTGCCGGATAAGAAAGAAAAACTGCAGTTGCTCATTCCAAAGGAAGTTGTCCTCAATGAGGCGGCAATGCAGAAAATTCTTGACCTTTGCAAAAAGTACGGGAAGTAAGCCGATTTTTTTCCGGTGATTTTTTATGAATGAAGAAGAGGCTATCGTGCTGGATTATTTGCCGAAGGGAAAGTCAAGCAGTTTCAAGCCGGAGCCCCTTGCCCAGGTTTTGGGCAAGCAGTTCTTTTCAATGCTTGAGGTTGTGCCAAAGGCAGAGCTCAAGGCAATGGAAACAGTTTATGTTGGCAAGGACGAAAGGGCAAAGATTGAGTTCATCAAGCGCAGGATAAACTTTGACCAGCTTACAAGCACTGCGGTTGCGGAGATTGACAAGGCTGTTGAAAAAATCGTGCTTGAGGACAAGCCGCGCTTTCTTGCTTTTTACAACACTGCGCAGTCCATTACCCTGCGAAGGCACCAGCTGGAACTTTTGCCTGGCATGGGGAAAAAGCACATGCTGGACATCCTCAAGGAAAGGGAAAAAAAGCCCTTTGAGTCCTTTGAAGACCTCTCCGAAAGGGTAAGGCTCTTGCCTGACCCGGTCAAGACTGTTGTGAAAAGGATAGTGCTCGAGCTGGAAGACGAAACCCTAAACCATTACCTTTTTGCAAGGCCGCCTGTGAAAGAAAGGCCTTTTGGAAAAAATTTCTGATGACGCTCTTTAATGAACTGCAGGACCTGATGATAAAATACCGGTTCAGGGCAAACAGGAAACTGGCACAGCACTTTGTGGTTGACCAGGCGCTTTTGGATGAACTTGCCGCGCTTGCAGGGCTCAAAGAAAGTGACACAGTCCTCGAAATAGGCCCTGGCACAGGCTTTCTCACAAGAGAGTTGCTGAAAAAATGCCGCGTTTTTGCCGTTGAAAAAGACGAAAGCCTCTGCAGGCTCCTTGAAAAGGAAATGCCAAAAAAAAACTTTTCCCTTGCCAGGGGCGATTTCCTCGAAGTGCCATTGCCTGAATTCAACAAGGTTGTTTCACTGCCGCCTTATTCGCGCAGCGCGGACATAGTGCACAGGCTGTTGCAGCACGGCTTTGATTTGGCGGTGCTGGTTTTCCAGAAGGAATTTGCGGAAAAGCTTGTTGCAATCCCTGGCTTTAATGAATACTGCGCCCTGACAGTGCTGGCACAGCAGTCTTTTGACGCATCAATTGCAAGAACCGTTTCCGCCTCAAGCTTTTTCCCAAAGCCAAAGGGCGAAAGCGCAATCATAGTGCTAAGGGCAAGAAAAAAGCCTATTGCGGTAAAGGACAAGCAACTTTTCACGCTTTTTGTAAAAACCCTTTTCAGGTTCAGGAACAAAAACCTTGGAAATGCCCTGCAAAAAAGCAGGCAGTTCCTCCTTCCTTCCCTAAAGCTGAGCAAAGCGGAATTTGGCAAAAGGGTTTCAAAGCTAAAAAACCTCGAAGAAAAAGTCGACCTTCTCCCGGTAAATGACATTGCAGAAGCATTCAACTGCCTTGTGCCCTAAACCATTTTTTCAATGATGTTGCGCTCCAATTCAACAATTTCCTCGCTTTTCGCATAATCCATTGCAAGCTTCAGCTTTCTCTTGTTGCTTGCATAGACCCTGAACAAAGGCTGCTTTTTTTCAATCATCTCGCCTTGCTGCACATAAAGGTAAACGCCGGCCATCTGGTCGGCAGGCGCACCCGCAATCCTTGCAAGCGAGTTGCACTTCCTCACATTCACTGTGCTGACCTTGCCCTGCTCTTTTGAAAGGAAAATTTTTCCCTGCTTTGGCACAGGCATGTCCTTGCTTCTCAAATAATGCGCGCCCTGCGCCCTTATGATTTCCTGCATTTTCTTCAGCGCCCTGCCGCTTTCCAGGCACTCCTTTGCCACTGCAAACCCTTTTCCCTTTTCGGCCTTGCCGCACAATTCCAAAAGAATGCCGGCAAGCTCGCAGCTCTTCTGCGCCAAATTGTCAAAAATTTCGCCTTCAAGAATCTGCATGACATGCCTTGCCTCAAGCATTGGCCCAAAAGCCCTGCCGCATGGCTGCGTGCCGTCCGTAAGCACTGCCTCAACCTTCATGCCAAGCTGCCTTCCGACCTCAATGAACTTTCTTGCCATGTCCTCGGCCTTTTCCTTGGAGTGAATCTTCACGTCAGGTCCGACAGGCAAATCTATGACGACAAACTTGCTTCCAACGCTTGCCTTTTTTGCCATGACCGAAGCAATGACCTGGCCAGGAGGGTCAAGCGAAAAAGGGTGCTCTATCTTTATGATTTCGTCATCAACAGGCGCAAGGTCCAGGGCGCCGCCCCACGTTATCACGCCGCCAACCCTTTCAGTAATGCCCTTAATCCTGTCCATTGAAAGGCAGACATTTGCAAGAACCTCCATGACATCGGCGGTTCCGGCGGCACTGGTGATGCTCCTGCTGCTTGTTTTCGGGACAAAGCAGCCCTCGGCAGCAACAATCGGCACAATAATCATTGTTGTCCTGCCGTTTGTGCCCCCGATGCAATGCTTGTCAACAACAGGCTTTTTTGAAATGCTCATCCTGCAGCCGTCATCCGCAAGCGCCTTTGTCATGGCAACGATTTCATCCAGGGTAAAGCCGTTCACGTAAACCGCGGAAACAAAAGCGCTTGACTCAATTTCGCTCAGTGCATTGTTCCCAAAATCGTCCACAATCTGCCTTATCTCCTGCTCGCTCAATTGCTCGCCGTCCAGCTTTTTCTTGATGTAGCCGACTGAAGCAGGCTTTTTCACCGGCGTAACGCGCACCCTGCTGTTTTTCCTGAGTCCGAGCTTTTCCCTGACCCCCTTAAAGATGCCGATTTCATCTTCTTTCACCATTGTTTTCGTGACATTAACAACAGTGACAACGTGGCGCCTGCTCCCCCTCACAGCCCTCAATTCAACCCTGTCAAGGGGAAAAAGCCCAAGCTCCCTTGCATCAACACAGTTCATGATGCAAACCATGAGCTTTGCCTCAATGTCAAACGGCTTCACACGCATTATCTGGCTATAAGCGCTCTTGTCTTTATCCATGCAAAATCAGGTAAAAATAGGGGAAAGGAATATTTAAATTCTTCTAGCCCTCTTGACCCTTGGCATTGCTATTGAAAGCATTGGCCCAATCCTTGAATTTCCAGCGGTGAATGTTCCGCCCTGTGCTTCAGTAAGCAGCCTTGTTGAAATTTTGCCATAACCCCTTCTTCGGTTACGCCACGCCCTTGTGAAACGCTTCCAGCCAATTCTTTTAATCTCCCAGGCCTTGAGTTTTCTGCCCTTGTTTGTAACGTTTATTGCAACCTGTCCATCTCTTGCTTCTAGCCTGACATAGATTGGCCTTCCCGGTGTATGGCTTAGTGCATCTGTTACGAGGTTGTAGAGTGCTCTGTAAAGCAGTGCCTTATCAAATTTCACTTGGCCTACATTCTTGCCCCGGAAAATAACTTTTACTGGTCTTCCATTTCTGTCGATGAAGCTCTTTTGTGAAAACCCTCTCAAAAAATCGAAAATGTTTTGGGGCTTTGCTTCTGCCCTAATCTTCCTTCCAAGGTCTTGCGCAGGGAACTGGGACAGATACTCTTTTGCCATTCTTAACGCTGTTCTGAGGTGCCCATTGGCTTCAGCCGACATTCGCTTTTTATTCCTCATATGAAATG
>JBAZQI010000043.1:0-7672 GCA_041645325.1 archaeon | reverse complement strand
TTGTTGAGCCGTGCTATGGCGCCTGCGATTTGAAGGACAATGAGGCAAAGGCGCTTGGCGCACAGTTGCTGGTTCACTTTGGGCACACGCAATTCGTGAAAAAAAATGAAATCGGCACTGTTTACATTCCGCTGGAATATGGGGCAAACGCAAAAGAGATTGCGGCGCTTGCCGGAAAGCTGGCTTCGCTGCTGAAGGAAAAAAAACTGAAAAGTGTTGCGCTGTGCTCCACAATTCAGTTCAAAAAGCACAGGCTGTTGCTGCGAAAAGCCCTGGAAGAAAAGGGCTTCAGGGCCTTTGAAGGAAAAGGCCGCAATGTTGAGCCTGGGCAGGTCCTTGGATGCAATTACAGTTCCGTAAAGGCTATTGAACCAAAGGCGGAGGCAATTGTTTTTGTCGGCGATGGCTTGTTCCACCCCATTGGATTGGGCTTTGCGGCAAACAAGCCTGTTTTTGTTTTTGATCCCCTGCAGCGCGAGGCCTTCGGGCTTGAACAGCAAAAGGATTTGTTTTTGAGGAAAAGGATTGCAATGGTTGAAAAGGCAAGGCAGGCAAAAAGCATTGCAATCTGGGTTTCAACCAAAAAAGGCCAGCAAAGGGCAAAGCTCGCTTTTGCACTGAAGGAAAAGTTTGAAAGGCAGGGCAAAAAGGCGATTGTAATTGCAAGCGATTTCCTCAGCCCGCAATACCTTTTGGGGATGAAAATTGACGCAATAGTATGCACCGCCTGCCCGAGAATTGCACTTGACGACAGCTCACAGTACAATGCGCCGGTAATAAACCCTGTTGAAGCGCTCATAGTGCTCGGCGAAAAAAAGATTGAAGAATACGCATTTGACGAGCTGTGCTGAAATTGCAACATTTATTCGCATAAGCGGAAAGGGAATGCAATGAAACACAAGATTGATGCAGGGTCTGAATTTAATCTCATCCGGGACAAAAACGTTTTGGGCAGTGAATGGCTCAGAACTTATAACGGGTACTTTGGCGACCGGAAAAATATTGAATTGTTCATCAGAAAGATTCTGCCAAACATCCGGAAAAAGAAGCGCTTAAGGATTTTGTATCCTTGTTCGGCAAGCGGAATTCTGGGCGAGAATCTTGCAAAAAGGCTGAGGGAAAAAGGCGTTTCAACAGAACTTGTTCTGGTGGACATATCCAAAGACCACCTTAGGGAAAACAGAAACCCGAAAACCAAAAAGATTCTGGCTGACATAGCCGGGCTTGACTTGGGGCAATTGTTTGATATCATAATAATGAGAAGCAGCCTGGATTATTTTCCTGGCGAGAAGCTGCAAATACGCGTGCTTTCAAACCTGAACAGGCACCTGTGCAAGGACGGCGTATTTTTCAACCAGGCCGCTTCAATGCCATCCATTATTGAAAGAGATTTGGCAGACAGAATCTACAAGTCAAACCAAAGGATGGGGCGCAGGCATTTTCAATGCAAGGCAGACATTGAAAAACTTTACAAAGCAGCAGGCTTTGGAAAACTGAAAGAAATAGGAAACGGAACGCCTTTGTTACTGACTGAAAAAGAGCATGCCAAAAGGTATGAAATCAACGAAACCCAAGTAGAAAGGATACAGAAAATTATTTGCGAAGTTCCGGCTGAAAAAAGGCCGAATATAAGGGCAACAAAAAAAGGATACGAAATGAAATTTGTTTTTCCGATGTATGCGGCATGGAAACACAAGGATTAGAATAGAAACAGCTGCAGGCAGGCAATTGAAGATTTGGGCTTTGGGCAGCCCTGCTGCAATCGTTACCTTACGGGTTTATTCGCGGAAGATGCAGTTTCATCCTCTGGACAACTAGCCCTAGTTTTTGCCTGACTGCTTCCTTTGTTATGCCGCCAAGAGCTTTGCCAATTTCCTCGTTGGATTGCCCGGCAAGCTTTTGTTTTGCCAGCCAAACCTGTTCCTCGGACAGCCCTGTTGCCGGCGATTCCACAATCCCAAGAATTAGCCTTTCAACATCTGCATAGCCAAGCTTTGCAACTATTCCAATGTCAAGCCCGAGGGTTTTCAAAAAAGTCTTGGTGAAACAAGGGATCCACTTAATGCCTGCAGGGAGCTCTTCAGCAGCAAGCGCGCTTCTTACCCCTGAACGGGAAAAATCGGTTTGTTTAGCCAGCTTTTCCTGGTGCAAAAGAGAGGTGTTTGTATTGGCACAAAACCGCCTGGCGCTTTCGCGCATCCATCCAAGAACAGATTTTGGCTTGCCTGAAGGCCCCTTCATCCCTGGGTCATAATAATCAAGCCCAAAGAACACGTGATTATTCAGGTCATTTAAGAAAGCATCAAATGCCCCAAATGCTCTTTTGTCCTTTGGAATGCCCAATACCCTTTGGCAACACCCAAAATGCCA
This sequence comes from archaeon, assembly GCA_041645325.1. GTDB lineage: Archaea > Iainarchaeota > Iainarchaeia > Iainarchaeales > JAFCCL01. Next base: position 5,302 of record JBAZQI010000043.1, on the reverse strand, counting down.
AAGCGGTGTTCTTTGAGAAGCCGGGTTTTTTCTTCCACGCTGAAAAATTTGCGCGGCACCATTGCCTTACGCTGCACAGCAGACCTTTCGCTGGCTGCTCTACTTAATACTTTACTCAATATCGAAAGCGTTCTCGCTCTAGACCTCAGCCCATAAAGGCTGGAAGTGCGCTGAACAGCTTCAATGCTAAGCTTGCGTTCAGCAGCAATCTGTTTCAGTGGCTTGCCTGAGAACGCAATTTCTTCCAATAACTGCGGGCCAATCCTCTCAAGCCGCATTTGGCCAGTAAAGCCATGAAAGGCGCTTCTTTTTCGCATACACTTACAAAAAAAATTGGCGAACCAATTAATAACTATTGCGGCGTCAAGTAATTGCTTAGTTTCTGAAGGCTTTTTTCCTAAAACTTTGTGTTGCGCACGCTGGGCTCTTCGTCTTCGTCGTAAATCTTTGCAGTTTTTTTTGCCCTGCCTTTTTTTACAGGCCTTCTTTTTGCCCTTGTTCTTCCTGCCCTTGGAACGGCAAATGTCCCTTCCTCGCCTTCAATGAGATCCAGGGCATCTGCCTTCACTGTTGTGCCCCTGAACTCAAGACCGTTCAGGGCATTTTTGAAATTTTCCAATTCATGGCCGCTTAGGAAAAAGGCCGGAATGCCGCTTCTCTTGAGAATCATTGCCGCAGGCAGGTCAAGAATCAGGTTTTGACCTGGCTTCATTGCATTTCCTGCAAGGATTTCAATGAGCTTTGAATGACTGAGCTCCCTGTACAGGCGCGCATTGCTGTAAACAGCGGGGTCAGCCGTGAAAATGCCTTCGACATTGCTCAAATTCACAAAGCGCGCGCCGAGGTATTCGGCAATCAGGGCGGCAACCGCATCAGTGGTAAAGCCAGGCATAAGGCCGCCGTATATCGGGGTTTTGCCTCTGGCAAGAATCTCTTTTGCCTTTTTGACTTCTGTGAGCACTTCTGGAAAGGCGTTTTCAATTGAGGCAAGCAAAAGTGCGGCGTTTGCCCTTGTAATCCTTATTCCAAGCTCGTCAAGCTCAAAGTTGTTTGCCCCAAGCGCTTTTGCGGCATTGACGTAATCTCTTGCAACCTTGCCGCCGCCAACCACAAGGACAAGCCTGTGGCCCTGCCTTATCAGCTCATTAAGGCAGGCAGCAAGTGCGGAAATTGCCTCACTGCTTGGCTTGCCGTCCATCAGGATGCTTCCGCCGACGCTTATTACGGTTACGTTTGAAACAGGAAAAGAGGGCTGGCTTTGATAGCTTTCTTCCGATGCTTCGCCGGAATAGCCTCTCTCCTGGACAGGCATGGTTATTTCGGTGTCCTCATTCTTTTTTTGCTCGTTGAACATTTCAAACATGTCTTCAAACATCGCACGGCACACCCCTTATGGCAGTAATTTAATGCTTTTCTTTTATTAAATATAATTGGGGCTTATTAAATATGCCCTTTTAACCGCGTTTTTGGTGAAGAAAAATGGCAAACGAGCACCTTGAGGAAATAAGCGAGGCCGAAATGGCGGTCTTCAAAAAGAAACTGCGTGCCCTTTTAAGGTACAAGGGAAAGGGAACAGAGCTGATTTCGCTGTATCTGCCGCCTGATGTAGACAGGAGTCTGGTCATGGGCCAGCTCACGGAAGAAATGTCGCAAAGCGGCAACATAAAGAGCCCGACAACAAGGAAAAACGTGCAGGGCGCCCTGAGAAAAGTGCAGAATTTTCTCAAGGTAATAAACTTCAGGCTGCCTGAAAAAGGCCTTGTGGTTTTCTGCGGCAATGTCAGCGATGTTGAAGGGAAAAGCGACATACAGCTTTTTTCCCTCAGGCCTATGAAAAGGCTTAACGTAAAGCTTTACTGGTGCGACTCCGAATTCCACCTGGGGCCTTTGGAGGAAATGGCGCAGCCCTCGGAGGTATTCGGCATCCTCACAATCGACAAAAACGAGGCGACCATTGCAATCATTGTGGGAAAAAAATACGAAATCCTGGGGCATTTCACAAGCAATGTTGCCGGCAAAACGAGGGCGGGAGGACAATGCCTTTTGGGAAACTCTTTGGTGCAATTAAGCGACGGAAACATTGTTGGAATCGAGGGCGTGGGCAATCCGGCTGCAGTAAAAAGCGTTAATTTTGGCGATTGCTCTGTCGGAGATTCTTTTATCTCAAACAAATGGAAGGCAAACAAGCCAAGCGCATTGAAAATAATCACAAGATACCCAAGGCTGAGCATTGCCTGCTCTGCCGACCACGGTTTCTTTTGCTGGAACAATGGTACAATTGAAGAAAAGCCGGCTTCCGGGCTGAAAGAAGGCATGTTCCTGGTCATGCCTGAAAAAATTGAAACGGCAGGCAACGAGCAGGCACTGAATACAAATTGCTTCAACAGCTATGTTGTTTCAGAAAAGGGCTTAAAGTTTCTGATTACTGCCAGAGCCAAGCTTGGATTAAGCCAGGAAAAATTCGCCAAAAAGCTGGGCTTGCACCAGGCATCAATTTCAAGGTTTGAGCTCGGCAAATTCAACCCAAGGCTTGGCTATTTGGAAAAAATATGCAATGCAATGAATTTGGATTTCAACGATTTTGCCGCAGAATTCTGCATGCCAAAAAGCGGCATTACATTGCCAAAAATCATTAGCCCGAAGCTGGCCCAAATAGCAGGCTATCTTGCCGGCGACGGAAATATTGAGGCGGAAAGGCTTAATTTCTCCGAAGGAAACAAAGAAACTGCGGAATTCTATGCAAAATTGCTGCAGCAAACTTTTAATGCAAATGTTACTGTAAGATTCCGAAAGGGAAAAAATTATTATCTAATAAGATGTGGCGGCAAGCCGATTGTAAGGCTTTTCAGGCAAGAATTCCCGGAGGCATGTGTTGCAAACAGCCCCACTATCCCAAAAAAGATTCTGAAAAGCAAAAACAGCGTTTTGGCGGGCTTTCTAAAAGGCCTGTTTGACGCGGAAGGCTATGCCACAAAAAGAGGACTTTCTCTTGGCATGAACAACGAAACGATTGTAAAACAGGCCCAGTTGGCAATGCTTAGGTTTGGCATCCTGGCTTCTGTTTACGAATATGACAACAGGCGAAACCCTTACTCAAAAAAAACAAGGTTCACGCTTGACATTACCGAAAAGAAATCACTGGAGACGTTCAGGAATGCAATAGGCTTTTCTTCGCCGGCAAAAAGGAAAAAACTGGAAGCGCTTGCCAAAAGCAAGGGCATCAGAAGCTGCGTCAGGCAGTTGTTTATTTCAGGAAAAGAAGTCAGAAAGCTTTTTGAGCAAGAAGGCCTTAACACAATGGCTTTTCCCGCAGTATCAAACTTTTTCAGGAACCAGAGAATGATGGGCAAAGAAGCTTTCAGAAAATCCGTGATTGCAAGAATAAAAAACAACAAAGCGCTTGCTGAAAAATTTGAAAAAATCGCATCAATTCCGCTTCTTCCGGTAAAAATACACAAAATCGAGAAAATTGGCATGCCTACAAAAATGTTTGACATAACGGTTGAAAACCAAAACTTCATTGCAAACGGCCTTGTAGTGCACAACAGTGCACATCGTTTTGAGAGGCTGAGGGAAGAGGCGGCGCATGATTTTTACAAGAGGATAAGCGAAAAGATGAACGGCATGTTTTTGCCCTATGGCGGCAAGCTCAAGGGGCTGATAATCGCCGGCCCAGGAATAACGAAGAATTACTTTTTGAACCAGCAGCTCATGGACCACCGGATAAGGAACCTTGTCATTGGAACCATTGACACAAGCTACACTGACGAATCCGGCATCAGGGAAACCGTGCAGAAAAGCTCGGAATTGCTGAAGGGCGCGGAAATAACAAAGGAAAGGCAGAGCCTTGAATCATTTTTTGAAGCCATTGTCAAATCAGGCCTTGGGACATACGGCAGGAAAGAGGTTGAAACAGCGCTGCAGATTGGCAGGGTTGACACCCTGCTTTTGAGCGAGCAGCTGGAATGGTGGGTTTACAAGTTCAAATGCGATGCATGCGGCGCGGAACACGAGGTAGTGGTGCAAAATCAGGATGATTCAGGGGCAAAAAAGTTCGTGTGCGAAAAATGCGGCGGAAAAAAAGCCGAGCTTACCGAACAGGTTGATTACATGGACTGGATGATGGAAAAGGCCCAGAGCACCGGCGCAAAAACGAAAATAATAAGCACTGACACGCCGGAAGGCGAGCAGTTTTACAAGGGATTCGGCGGCGTGGGCGCAATACTCAGGTACAGGTAAACGGATTATGAATAGAGAAATTTTTAGGCAGCAGCAAGTAAAGGAACTGTCAAGAAGGAAAGAAGCCAAGGAAAAAACGAAACAAGCACAAAGTGGAAACCCTTTTTTGAAAGGGCAAAATTGGATGTTAAATATTCTGATTGCCCGGCAGGTTATTTGCCGATGCTTTCCTTAATTCTTAGAACAGTAGGAATTGAAAAACTTGGAAACGCCGAAATACTTGAATTTGGGCCTGGAAAAGAACATTTTTATGATTTTTTAAGCAGGCAATTTGATGCAAAAGCGGAAGCCGCAAATGTAAGAGTTCAGGCTATGAATAGGCATTTTCGGGGGAGAAAATTCAAATTGATAATCGCAAATAAGGTTTTTGAAAGAGATGCATTTATGCATGAAAATTTCAGACGGGATTATGACTTAGAAAGACCAATTGAAATATATCCAGAAAAAGGAAGCATCAGGGGAAAAAGGGCTTGGCTTCGCGAAGAAAGAACTAACTTACTTAGAAAACTTGCGTCTCATCTGGAACCAGGGGAAAAATAATAATAACTGCTTGCTCATCAAAAACAATATTCCACCCGGACGAGATTTCAAGGGCTGGGCTAAGAATACAAATGCTGAATTTTCCAACACAGCATATTTTGGCAACTGTTTTAACCAAACCAATAAAGAGGCAATAATATGGTTTATTCCACTTCAAGCAAGGGCATGGGCGCATACCCGAAAAGCCCTTTAGCTGTGTTTTGATTGCTACAGCATAAGTTTAAATATATATTCAGTTACTGAATTATTCAGTAGGTGAATATATTTGAGGTTTGTTGACAGGGAAAGGGAATTGAAAGAGTTGAAGGAAATTGAGGCTCTTTCCAGGAAAAAGCTGTTTGTCGTTGCTTTGTATGGTTTGAGGCGGGTGGGAAAGACCCGCTTGCTGCTTGAATTTCTGAAGGAAAGAGGGCTTTATTTTTTCGTCAACAAGAACAAGACTTCAAACGACCTTTTGGATGAATACCAGGAGATTTTAAGAAAGGGCCGGGTTTTGAATGAATTGGAGTCGGTTGATTCCTGG
>JBAZQI010000042.1:0-7928 GCA_041645325.1 archaeon | reverse complement strand
AAGCATCACAGGCCTTGTCATTATGTCCTTTGCCTGCTTTTCCTTTTTTGCGTTGAGCTGGGCAAGGCAGTCAAGCAGCCTTTTTGCCCTTCCATAGCTTGGCTCAATGTTCCCTGCCTCTATTTTTGCGATGAGGCTCTGTGAAACGCCGCTCAATGAGGCAAGCCGGCTTTGCGTCAATCCGGCGGAAATCCGCCTTGCCTTTATTTCCCCAAGGTCAGGAAGCATGGTAAGACAGGTGCACCAAAAACGTTTTTAACCTTATTCAAATCGGAATATTTGGTTCATTTTGCAATTACTTAAAAGCAATTGCCCCCTTTTCTTAATTCAAATAAATCTAACTTTTCGGAGTTGGTGTTGAAATGAGAAGCGGAGACGGAAAATTTTTGTTCACGAGCGAAGCGATGACCGAGGGCCATCCTGACAAGGTCTGCGACCAGATCAGCGACGCGGTCCTTGATGCAATAATAACGGACGACCCCACGGCAAGGGTTGCCTGCGAGACAATGGCCGGAATGGGCTTCATTGTGGTAACAGGCGAAGTCACAACAAAGACCTATGTTGACGTGCAAAAGATTGCGAGGGGCGTGATAAAGGACATTGGCTATGACAAGCCTGAATACGGCTTTGATTACCAGACAGTTGGAATACTGACTTCCATTCACGGGCAAAGCCCGGACATAGCAATGGGTGTCGACGAAAAGGAAGGCGAGGGCGGCGCAGGGGACCAGGGAATGATGTCAGGCTATGCAACCAACGAAACGCCGGAGCTCATGCCGGCTCCGATAATGTATGCGCACAAGCTTGCAATGAAGCTTACTGAGGTGCGCAAAAAGGGCGTTTTGCCATACCTTAGGCCTGACGGAAAAACCCAGGTCACAATAGAATATGAGGGCAACAAGCCGAAAAGGATTGAGGCTGTTGTCATAGCGGCACAGCACGATCCGGACGTAGAACTTGAAGACCTCAGGAGAGACATAAAGGAAAAGGTCATAAAGCCTGTCTGCGGCAAAATGCTTGACGCAAACACAAGGTATTACATCAACAACACAGGCAGGTTTGTTTTGGGTGGCCCTGTTGCAGATTCGGGCTGCACCGGAAGGAAAATAATAGTGGACACTTACGGCGGAGTGGGAAACCACGGAGGCGGCGCCTTTAGCGGAAAAGACCCCTCAAAGGTTGACAGGAGCGCGGCATACATGGCCAGGTACATTGCCAAAAACATAGTAAAGGCAGGCATTGCCGACAGGGCAGAGGTCCAGCTTTCCTACGCAATTGGCGGCAGGGACCCGATAAGCCTGTTCATAGACCTGCACGGCACCCACAATGTTGAGCCAAAGAAGGTCTACGATGCAGTGAAAAAGCTTTTTGACCTCAGGCCAAGCGAAATAATAAAGTATCTTAACCTGAGAAGGCCGATTTTCAGGAAAGCGTGCACCTATGGCCACTTTGGGCGCGAAGACCCGGATTTCACCTGGGAAAAGACAGACAAGGCCGAAGCATTGAGAAAAGAGTGCGGGCTATAAAAAAGCCCACTCTATTTTATTCTTTTCATTTCTTTTTTTTTATATCCTATTAATACTTAGGGGTTCACGGTATTTTCGGTCGTACTGCATTTTTTACTTTTATTGATTTTCTGATTCGCCTTCTGGCTGCTGCTGCCTGCATCCTGCCAACAATGCCAACGCCGCTTTTTATTTTTTTAAAAGAATGTTCAGTGTCATACTGATAAAAGGTCCTGCAATATTTTCGAAAAGCGCGGATTTCCTCTTGCCTGAGTTTTGAGTAGTCCCCTTTCAGTTTTCTCAGTTCCCCTTTTTGCTTTCCACCGGCCTTTGCTTCTTGCAATGCCTTATATGCTTCGAGGGTTTTCTGCGCATGCAGGTCATACCTCATAAAAATATCCAGGCTTTTTTTTGGGAATACCCCCGCCTTGATAAAACCAGCAAGGGAATCAGTTGAATCAATGCCTTCAAAAGCTTCGGCATATCTTCCCTCCCTGAAAAGAGCCGCTCTTCTTTTTTCATGGTAAAACGCTTCAACCAAAAAATTCATTGCCTCTTGAGGGTGTTGGAACACATAAGCAAGCGGAAGCTGATGCCTATACCTTTCGCAAAATTTATCAAATTCCGCCCTAAGTGATTTAGGAATTAATGGTTTTCCCTCTTCACCGGCCGGGTCATCTTTATATCTCAGCATAAGCAACCTGTTTAGATTTTGGCTTCTCTTTTATTTAAATCTTGCCTATTTTTTTGAAGGGCGCCTGCTTTGGCAGGCGCCACCCTTTCCTTTTTATTCTTTTTATATTATTCTTTTTTATATTATTATATTACACAGGGGGTTTTTGCATTGCTTGACTCTTTCATCCAATCAAACAGCCTTCGCGCAAAAATTTTTCCTTGCATTGCAAAGGGTTCCCTGATCAAATGCCGGCTTTTTTCCTCTGATTCCTTTGACTTGCTGGCTGTTTTCTTTGCCAGGGACAAAATCGACGAGAAAAAGCTCTGCGCTTCGGCTTCCGCGCAAAGCCTTTTGCCTGCGGGCAACATAGAAAAGCAGCAGCTTTTCTTGCCTCGTACCCTGCAGGGCACTCGGAAGCCTTGGGAAAACAGCGGCTTCGCCGCAAAGCCTGAGGCCTGTTGAGGCAGAAGAAGTAGAGGAGATAACCGGCTACAAGGCCGGCTTTTTGCCCCTGTTTCCATTTACGGCGTCAGGGTTGTTGTGGACTCAAAGGTCATGAATGCCGGGAGCGTGAAATGCCTTCTGGAAAACGAAAAAACCCTTGAAATAAGCCCGTCCGAAATAGTCAATGCAAACGATGCCGCCATTGTTGCAGGCATAACGATTTAGTTTTTAAAAACAAGCAGCCTATTCTTTTTCACAATGCTTCTGGATTTGCACTCTCACAGTAAATACAGCGAAGACGGCTCGGCTTCGCCCGAAGAAATGGTGAAACTGGCTGCTGAGAAGGGCTTTGGCTTTGCGATAACCGAGCACAATAACTGCGACAGCTGGCCTGAATTCAGGAAGCTGGGGCAAAAATTCAATGTTCCAATCATTTTTGGAACAGAAATCAAGGTTTTTCGCGGCGAAAAAATGCTCGGCGAAATCCTCTGCCTTTTTCTCGAAAAGCCGGTTACCACCCGCGATTTTTTTGAGGCCGTAAAGGAAGTGCACGGGCAAAAGGGAATTGTTGCCGCGGCGCATCCCTTTGATTTGATGCGCAAGCCCTTCCTCCGCGGCTTTGACGAATTGCCCGCCCTGAAAAAGCATTTTGACGCAGTGGAAGTTTTCAACAGCAGGACGCTTATAAAAAAGTTTGACGCAAGGGCAAAAAAGTTTGCAAAAGAAAACGATATGCCTATGATCTGCGGTTCGGACGCGCATACTGCGCGGGAGCTTGGCAATTCGCTTACCGAGGTTAAAGCAAATAATCTGGATGAAGCAAAGGCCGAGATTCTTGCGGGAAGGACAAGGCTGCATTGCCATAAGTCCTCGCCGTTTGTCCACTCTTATTCTACCATTGCAAAACTTGGCCTGAAAAAAGGGGGCGAGTGAATGATTTCTTTCCAGGACTGGCAGAAAGCCGAACTTAAGGCCGCAAAAATCCTTTCGGCTGAAGAAATGTCTGGCAAGGACAAGCTCTACAAGCTCCGGATAGATTTGGGCTCTGAGCAAAGGCAGATTGTCGCAGGCCTCAGGCCCTATTATTCCAAGGAAGAGCTTGAAGGCAAAATCATAATCGTTGTTGCAAACCTTGAGCCAGCAAGGATTGCCGGCATTGAAAGCCAGGCAATGCTCTTGGCTGCACGCGCTTCTGACGGAAGCTACAAGCTTGTTACAATTGACAATGCGGTGGAAGCTGGAACAAAAGTGGAATGAGCATATGCCGAAAAATGTTAAAAAAGCAGGCTTGCGGCATAGGGCAGCGCAATAAACGTTCCGATAGTGCTGCCTATGTTTGTGAAAGCCGTAACAACAAGGATTCTCGTAACCCTGTTTGAAAAAAGCCCCCTGAGGTTATCCAATTGCGGCAATTTTTCAAAGTCCGAGACTTTTGGGCTGCGCATTTTCAGCTCGACAAGGCCTGCAAACCAGCCTGTGGCCAGCGTGGGGTGCAGTGTGGCGATTGGCGCGGCAACAAAGGCCGTGAGTATTGACAAAGGGTGCGCCAGTGCAAGCGCAGCGCCCAGTGCCGCAAGCGAGCCGGTGATTAGGCACCACCTGAGCAGTATATCAAAGGCAATTTCGCCGCCCTTTGCATAGAAACCAAATCCGATTAATGCGAAGAACAGTAGCGGTATTGCATATTTCAGCAGGGAAAGCACGCTTCTTTTTTTCTTGACCTTAAGCAACGGCCTCACATCGCGCGGCTTGTCTAAGAATTTTTTTATGCCTTCAAGGTGGCCTGCGCCAACAACAGCAACCATTTTTTTTGCATTTGACGCGAGTATTGCGTTTGCGATGAACAAATCCCTTTCGTCCACCAAAACCTCTTTTATTGAGGGCAGCTCTTTTGAAAGCTGTTCCATCAATGCATTGAGCACGTCTTTTTCCTTGAGCTGTTCGATTGTTGCGCTGTCAAGCGTTTTTCCAAAGCCGAAGAAGCCGCCGAGTATGCCGTAGCCAAGCCTTGCCTTTTCCAGAAAGCCCATTTTGTTCATGGCCCTTTTCAGCGTGATTTTAATGTCGCGGTCAAGCAATGCTATTGGCAGTTTTTTTTCCGCCGCAATGTTCACGGCAAGAAGCATTTCGCTTCCCGGTTTTATGCCAAGGTCATCGCCTATTTGCCTTTGCAGGTTTGACAAAAGAATGTTCAGGAGAAAAAGATAGGTTTTGCCTTCCTTGATAATCTGCCCCAAATCCATTTGCTGCCATTTCTTGTTATCCATAAGCTGGTGCAGCCTCTGCGCGTCAAGCTCAACGCCGACAGCATCAGGCATTTCCTCTTCAATGGTCTTCCTTACAAGCTCAACGCTTTCATTGCTGACATGCGCTGTTCCGACAAGAACAACCTGCTTTTCCCCCAAATCCAGCCTTTCAACCAGCACCAAAACCACTCATTAAAGGAACATGAAAAGGTTTAATTAGAAATTGGTTTGTAAAGCCTTTTTTCTTACGAGAAAAAAGCCTTGGGAAAACCAAAATTGCTGATGCAATTTTAAGCCTTTTGCCTATTGGCAACATAGAAAAGCAAAAGCTTTTCGTGCCTCGTACCCTGCAGGGCACTCGGAAGCCTTGGGAAAAAAGTGCAAAAGCAATTAAGTTAAAAAATGCTTTTGCATAGCATTATAACTAAGGTTTTTCCCATGGCCGAGATTGACAAAAAACTTCTTAAGGTGCTGGCCTGCCCGCTCTGCAAAGGCAATTTAAGCCACGAAAAGGCAAAGCAAAGGCTTTTGTGCAAAAAATGCAGGCTTGCCTACCGCATAGAAGACGACATTCCAATAATGCTTGTGGAAGAAGCGGAAAAGCTCAGGTAAAAGGCATTATTCCGCGGCCTTTTTCACAAATTCCAAAAACAGTTCGTCGGGGTGCAGCGGCCTGCTTGTCAGCTCAGGGTGGAATTGCGAAGCCATCATGAATTTGTGTTTCGGAATCTCAAGAATCTGCATTATCGGGACATTGGGTGCCTTGCCCGAGAATACGACACCGGCTTTTTCAAAACGCTCAATGTATTCCGGATTGCATTCAAAGCGGTGCCTGAACCTTCTTCTTATTTTCTTTGCATTCGCATGCAGCTTGAATGCCATTGTGCCTTCTTTCAATTCAACATCCCTGCCACCGAGGCGCATGTTTCCGCCCAGGCCCTCTATTTCGCGCTGTTCAGGCAAAAGGCATATCACCGGGTCTTTTGTTTTTGCGTCAAACTCCGTGCTGTTCGCCTCTTTCAAGTCCAAAACGTTTCTTGCAAACTCAATGAGCAAAATTTGGAATCCAAGGCAAAGCCCCAAATAGGGTATGTTGTTCTCCCTGCAGTGCTTTGCAACTGCAATCTTTCCTTCTATTCCCCTTGTTCCGAATCCGCCGGGAACTATCACGCCGTCAACGCCCTCCATCTGCTTTTTGAGCGCGTCCTTTTTGCCTTCAAGGTCAGTTGTGTCAATCCACTTCACTTTTACCGGCCTGTTGAGCCTGAACGAGCAGTGCTCCAGCGCCTTCAAAATGCTGATGTAAGCGTCTGAAGAGCCTGTGTACTTTCCCGCAATCGCAACCACAACAGGCTTTGCCTTTCCATGCACGCTTGTTTCCCTGGTCCACTCCTTCAGGGCCTTGTTGCCGTTTGCCTTGTATTTTTTTTCAATGCCAAGCTCTTTCAAAATGGCTTCGTCAAAGCCCTTTTCCCTGAGCTTCAATGGCAGGCTGTAAATGTTGCTGACATCGTGCACTCCGAAAACGTTTTCCCTTGTAAGGTTAAGGTAAAGGCTCATTTTTTCCCTGATGCTTTCCTTCAGCGGGCTTTGGCTCCTGCAGATTATTACCTGCGGCTGGATTCCCATCTCCAAAAGCCTTTTGATGCCAAGCTGTGCAGCCTTGCTTTTCTGCTCGCCCAGGCAATTCGGCTCAAGGATATAGGTTATGTTTGTAAAGCAAACATTTTCGGCACCCTCTTCATACTTCAACTCCCTCAATGCCTCCAATGCAAACATGTTCTCGTAATCTCCCACAGTGCCGCCTATTTCAATCACTATCACATCGGCCCTGGTCTTGACCGCAAGGTCGCGCAGGACAAGCTTTATTTCGCCCGTGACATGGGGAATGAACTGCACGTCCCTTCCCAGGTACTTTCCGGCGCGCTCTTTTTCAATGATGTGCTGGTAAATCTTGCCTGAAGTGACAAAATTTTCGCCGCTAAGGTTCTTGTCCAATGCCCTTTCGTAAGTGCCCAAATCCAAATCTGTTTCAGAGCCGTCATCCAATACAAAGACCTCGCCGTGCCTGAAAGGATTCAATGTTCCTGAATCAATGTTCAAATAGGCCTCAAGTTTTATCGGCTCAACTTTCATCCCCCTGTCCTGCAAGAGCTTGCACAGGCTGCTTGAAATCGTGCCCTTGCCAACGCCGCTTATCACGGAACCGGTTACCACAACATACTTTGTTTTGCCTGGCTTGTAGCCCGGGGGCAAAGGCGTGTAGAATTCTCCGCCAGAAGAAGAAGCAATTTCGTTCAAAATATCCTGGCCGCCCACTAAAACCCCAACCTAAATCATTAGCGCCTTGGAATTTAAAAACAAATCGCAGCCCTGAATTTATAGGTTTTTTATTGAATCTCACCGAAAAAAAGAGGACTTAGCAAAGAAAAAGCAAGAACTTGAAGGCAAACAAAACGATTTGGGTCTGATTTTTGCCAACCCTGTTTTCTTTCTTAACAACCTGATTTTAAATTGTTGCAATGAAAGATGGTTGTAGTGAAGTGCGCATGAAAGAAAATAAAAATGAATTTCCAGTTTCTTTGCCTGTAATGGTAAGCATGGAAGGGAAATGGTTTGTTGCATCCTGCCCGCTATTGGACATTGCTACCCAAGGGAAAACTGAAAAAGAAGTAAAAGAAAATATGGAAGGCCTGATACAAGACTACTTTTCTGACCCGGATACAGTGAAACCAACAGCCAGCCAAATTTTGTCTTCTTCAGTCTCTTTAATCAGCGTGCCTGTAAAAGGGGTTTCTTTGTGCCAAAGCTCCAGCCATTAAAACAGTTAAAAGTAATAAAAATTCTTGAGTCAAACGGTTTTAGGCAAGCCCGCTCAGGAAAACACATTGCTTTCAAAAAGACTGACTCCGCTGGGAAAATTTTCACAACCTGGGTGCCGCACCACAAAGAAGTTACCGTATTTGTAATCAAATACATCATCCGCCAAACCGGAAAGCCAAAAGAAGAGTTTGAAGAATAACCCTGATTATTCTCCCGCAATTCATTTCCCATGCA
>JBAZQI010000041.1:0-8520 GCA_041645325.1 archaeon | reverse complement strand
GCCAAAGGCAGACAACTGGTGGGGCCCTGCGGGAAAAACAGGCCCGTGCGGCCCTGACACCGAAATGTTTTATGATACGGGAAAAGAAAAATGCGGCGGGAATTGCAGGCCTGGCTGCGGCTGCGGAAAGTATTTTGAGATTTGGAACGATGTTTTCATGCAGTACAACAAGACTGCCGAGGGCAAATTTGAAAAGCTGCTGCAGCGGAACGTTGACACTGGCATGGGCGTTGAGAGGACGATTGCAATGCTGCAGGGCAAGCCTTCGGCCTATGAAACCGAAATGTTTTTGCCGATAATGCAAAAAATAAAATTGCTGTCAAACATTGAAAAATTTGTTCCAGGCATTCATGAAAGAAGCGCGCGCATAATTGCCGACCATTTGAGGGCAGTTGTGTTTGTGCTTGCGGAAGGCAGGGGCGTTGTGCCGGGCAACGTGGAGCAGGGCTATGTTTTGCGCAGGCTCATCAGGAGAAGCGTGAGGCATGCAAGGCTGCTTGGCGTTGAAGGGCTTTTTACAAAAGAGGTTGCAAAAAAGGTCATTGAAATCTACGGTGATGAGTGGCCTGAGCTCAAAAAGAATTCCGGCATTGTTTTCAAGGAGCTTGAGGCTGAAGAGGAAAAGTTTGGAAAGGTCTTGGGGCAGGGCGTAAAGGCATTTGAAAGGCTTTTCAGGAAAGAGGGCAAGATTTCAGGGGAGGATGCCTTTCTTTTGTTCCAAAGCTATGGCTTTCCGCTCGAAATGACGATTGAAATGGCTGCAGAAAAGGGCCTGAAAGTTGACAAAAATGCTTTTGAAAAAGAGTTTGAAAAGCACCAGCTGATTTCAAGGCAGGCCACTGCAGGCAAATTCAAATCCGGGCTTGCCGACCATTCGGACATAGCCGTTAGAATGCACACGGCAACGCATTTGCTGCATGCAGCACTGCGAAAAGTTTTGGGCGGGCATGTTCAGCAGAAGGGCAGCAATATCACGCCTGAAAGGCTTCGCTTTGACTTTTCGCACCCTGAAAAAGTTGGCGATGCGCAGCTGAAAGAGGTTGAAAGGCTTGTGAACGAGGCAATTGCCGCAAAAATCCCTGTTGAGCGCAGGGAAGAGTCCTTGGAAGAGGCGAGGAAAGAGGGCGCGCTTGCGTTCTTTGACGCAAAGTATGCGCCGGAAAAGGTTTCTGTTTACACTGTGGGCAAGGTTTCAAAAGAGGTTTGTGCCGGGCCGCACGTGAAAAACACCTCCGAGATTGGAAAATTTAGGATTGTAAAAGAAGAGGCTGTGAGCGCCGGAGTGAGAAGGATAAAGGCCGTGCTGGAGTGAGCAAGGTAACGGGAATTTTTTTCGTTTATTGCCTGAAAAACAGGCACAGTTCTTAAATTCTCCTTTTCCCAAATCCCTTGACTGGAATGAAAAGAATTTATCTGGATTCCAATGTTTTCATTTCCTTGTTTAACCAAGAGATTGGAAAACACACAAGAGGTTTGTTTGTTGAAGCTGAATCTTTCTTTGAAGAGGTTAAGAAACAAGGCTGTGTTTTGGTTTTATCAAAATGGTTTTTTAGGGAAGTCGTGGAATTTTGCTTTTCAAGCAAGGAGGAAACATTGGATTTTTTCAATAAGGCCGGAATAAAAACCGAAGTTGCAGATTCCGCAGAAAAACCACAAGTGGAATATTTGAAGGAAAACGGCTTGCATTATTCTGACCTGCTTCACGCTGCAGTAGCCATACAGCAGAAATGTGATTGCATAGTTACTTTCAACCTTAAAGACTTTAAAAAATTAAAAGAAAAGATAAAAGTTTTTGAGCCGGCAAGTTTTACATAAGACCATTTTCTTTCATGAATTTAATTGCAAGCTTGTCCCGCTCCTTTTGCATCGGCAGCCTGCCTTTATAGCCCCTGGCCCTTGCTTTTACGCCAAGTTGTTCAGCACCATTCCTGATGCTTTTCAGGTCTTCACTTAGCTCAAGTGTCCCGGCAAGGTTCTTCCTGATGCTATCCTTCAAAAACTCGCTTCTGGAGGAATACAGGCCGGAAGAAGCGATGAGCTCATCAATCTTCCTGGCAAACGAATCCTCAACAGCAACACTCAGCATTTTTGCCAAAAAAACACCTTACTAATTTGTTAATAACAGGTTATGAAAGCTGTTTAAAGCTTTCGCATTGGTAGAAATAGGGCTAATGCCCGGCGCTGGCAATTGCTTTAAAACCCTTTTTTTGATTAGTTTAAACATGCCATATGATTTTGCAAGGATTGAGAAAAAGTGGCAGTTGCGCTGGGAAAAGGCAAAGGTTTTTCGCGCAAAGGAAACCAAGGGCAAAAGGAAGTACTATGTTTTGGAGATGTTTCCTTATCCGAGCGGAAAATTGCATATGGGGCATGTGCGCAATTATGCGATTGGCGATGCCACTGCGCGATTCAAGAGAATGCAGGGCTTTGATGTGCTTTATCCGATGGGCTATGACGCTTTGGGATTGCCTGCCGAGAACGCTGCGATAAAGAACAAGAGGCATCCGCGCGAGTGGACCCTTGAAAAGATTGGTGAGATGAAGGAACAGCAGAAGAAGCTTGGTTTCAGCTACGATTGGGAAAGGATGGTTGCTACCTGCGAACCTGAATATTACAAATGGAACCAGTGGTTCTTTTTGCAGATGCTCAATAAAAAGCTGGCTTATAGAGACAAGGCAAAGAGCAATTGGTGTGCAAGCTGTGGCACAGTGCTTGCGAATGAGCAGGTTGAGAACGGAAAATGCTGGCGCTGCCACAATGAGGTTGTGGAAAAGGAGTTTGACCAGTGGTTCTTCAAAATAACGGCTTATGCGGAAGAATTATTGAAAGATTTGGACAAGCTGCAGGAATGGCCGCAGAAGGTCAGGACAATGCAGAAGAATTGGATTGGGAGAAGCGAGGGCATTGAGGTTTTTTTCAGGGAAAAGGATTCGGGAAAGGCTATTCCGACTTTTACCACAAGGCCTGACACTCTTTTCGGCGTTACATTTGTCGTGTTTGCGCCTGAGCATCCGCTGGTTATGGAGCTTGCAAAGGGCACTGAGCTTGAGGCTGATGTGAAAAAGTTTGTTGAAGAGGTCAGGGGCGAAACCCTTATTGACAGGCTTGCGGAAGGCAAGGAAAAGAGGGGAATTTTTTTGGGAAAGTATGCAGTTAACCCTGTGAACAATGAGGTTGTGCCTATTTTTGCCGCTGACTTTGCGGTTTTGGAATATGGCACAGGAATGGTTATGTGCGTTCCAGCACATGACCAGCGTGACTTTGAGTTTGCGAAAAAGTACGGGCTGCAAAAAAAGGTTGTGATACAGCCTAAGGATAGGCAGCTTGACCCTTTTGCAATGGAAAAAGCATACGTGGATGAAGGCGTTCTTGTTAACAGCACCCAATTTGACAGCTTGGGCAATTTGGAGGCTATTGAAAAGATAAGCAATTGGCTTGAGAAAGAGAAAAAGGGAAAAAGGACAGTGAATTACAAGCTTAGGGATTGGCTGATTTCAAGGCAAAGGTATTGGGGCACGCCGATTCCTGTTGTGTATTGTGAAAAGTGCGGCATTGTGCCTGTTCCGGAGAAAGATTTGCCTGTTGTGCTGCCGGATAATGCGCAGTTCACCGGCGAAGGAAATCCATTGGACAAGGTTCAGGGGTTTGTGAACACAAAGTGCCCAAAATGCAATGGAAAAGCAAGGCGTGAAACCGATACAATGGACACTTTTGTTGACAGCAGTTGGTATTTTTTGCGCTTTTGCAGCCCGCATGATTCCAAAGCGATGTTTGGCAGGAAGGCCGTGAAGCATTGGATGCCTGTTGACCAGTACATTGGCGGCATTGAGCACGCAATTCTGCATCTTTTGTATGCAAGGTTTTTCACAAAGGTTTTGAGGGACATTGGGCTGCTTGATTTTGGCGAGCCGTTCACAAGGCTCTTGACGCAGGGAATGGTTCTCAAGGACGGCGAGGTCATGAGCAAAAGCAAGGGAAACACCGTTGACCCCGGCACGATTATTGAAAAATTCGGGGCTGACACTGCAAGGGTGTTCATTTTGGGCGTGAGCCTGCCGACAAAGGAATTGGAGTGGAGCGATGAAGGCGCAGAAGCAACCTTCAGGTTCCTGAAAAGGTTTTTTGAATTCACAGCCGAAAGCAAGGGCAGGCTTGGAAATGGGAAGATTGGCAAAAAGAAGCTTTCTTCCGGTGACAGGCTGCTTTTGAGCAAAACCCACAGGGCAATAATTGCAGTTACGGAACAAATGGCTGCCTTTGAATTCAACTTTGCGCTAAACAGCATAATGCAGTTGTTTGCTGCTGCGCAAAAAGCTGAAAAAGCGGACAAAAACGCGCTTGGATTCTGCGTGAAAACGCTTGTCCGGCTGCTTGCGCCGTTTGCACCGCATTTGTGCGAAGAGCTTTGGGAAAAGCTTGGGCAAAAGGGCTTTGCAAGCGAAGGCAAATGGCCTGTTGCCGACAAAAAAATGGTTGACAAAAAGGCGGAGCAGGCAGAAGAGCTTGTTGAGTCTTTGAAGGCCGATATCAGGCAGATAAAAGAGCTTGCGAAGATTGAAGCTCCGAAAAAGATTGTTTTGTTTGCCGCTCCATTGTGGAAGTGGAATGCAATTCAGATTGCGGCAAAGGCCTGCGGGGAAAGGCCTGATTTTGGCGCAGCGCTTAAGGCGCTTATGCAGGACATTGAAATCAGGAAGCACGGCAGTGAGGTTCCAGGATTTGCAAAGGCTCTTATGCCAAGGCTTCCATTGCTCAGGCAGGCTGAAAAGATTGACGAGTTAAAGGCGTTGAAAGAGGCGCTGCCTGCGCTTGAAAAGGAATTCAGCTGCAGGGTTAAGGTTGAGCAGGCTGAAAAAAGCCAGCATCCCAAGGCAAGGAATGCAATGCCATTAAAGCCTGCGATTTTTTTGGAATAAATGCCCAAACAAGGAATGGAAAGAGTTAAATTCACAAAAGTTTCTTTTATTACTTGTATGGAAAGAAGAATTTTGAGGGGGCGACCTCCGGCTGGCGGTGGAAAGCCAACGAGGTCAAGGCTTGAATTGCGAATTTCCAAAGGCCTTGATGCCTTGGTTAACGGAGTGCCAGAGCAATCCTTTTCTATCAGGGAAAAGGATATCCTGAGGCGAATTCAGGAAATACATTCAGGCGCGCTTACCGGTGGCAGGCGGTTAACCCAGGCAGATTTGCTGAACTTGAGAAATATTGCTGCAAGATTCAAAATAAAGGTTTGACGGTAGGCATTCAAAGTGGTTATGATTCAATACTGACGTCTGTTAAAAGCAAAATGTCAGGCCAGCAATGAATGGAACAGTTCACATTTTTTCTATTGCCTCTATGTCCAAAAGCTCAAGGCCGTTTTTGAGCACCTGGGCTGTTGCCTGCACGAGCGCAATCCTTTCAATCATTATTTCTTCGCTGCCTGCCTGCAGGACCTTGTGCTTATGGTAGAACGAGTTGAATGCCTCCGCTGTTTCTATGAGGAACTGGCATATCACATGCGGGCTTAATTGCTCAAGGCTTTTTTTTACCGTGTCAGGGTAAGCTGCAAGGAGCTTCAGGAGCTTTTGCTCTTCAGGTCCTATGAGCCTTTCAAAGCCGAACTTATCAATTTTTATTTTTCCCGCTTTTGCAAGTATGCTTCTTGCCCTTGCGTGCGCGTATTGCACATATGGCCCTGTTTCGCCTTCAAAGGAAATGCTTTCTTCGGGGTTGAACAAAAGGTCCTTTTGGATTGCGACCTTGAGCATGTGGAATTTTATTGCGGCAAGCCCAATTGCCCTGCTTCTCAGCGCAAGCTCTTTTGGATTTATCTCAGGGGCCCTTTTCTTTATTTCTTCCGCGGCAAGCTTTTCCATTTCCGCGATTATTTCGTCGGCGTCAACAACCTTCCCTTCCCTGCTTTTGAGCCTTCCCGAAGGCAGGGTAACCATTCCATGGCTCAGGTGAATGCATTTTTTTGCCCATTCAAAGCCAAGCAATTGGAATATTTTGAAAAGCTGCCTGAAGTAAAGGTCCTGCTCGTTTCCCACGACCCAAAAGCACCGATTGAGCTTGAACTTTTCAAACTTGTGCTTTGTCAGGGCCAAATCGTTCGTGATGTAAATGCTTGTGCCGTCAGCGCGCAGCACAATCTTGTCAGGAAGGCCGTGGCCTTCAAGCAGTGCAACGATTGAGCCCTCTTCGTTTTTTTGGAACAAGCCTGTTTTTTTCCCCAGCTCTATGATGGGCTTTGCCTTGTCGTAAAACTGCGATTCAAAAAACCATTCCTCAAAAACGCTTCCGAATTCCCTGTAGGTTTCCTTGAAGCCCTGCACAGCCCACGCCGTCATTTTTTTCCAAAGATTTCTTGTTTCCTTGTCGCCTTTTTCCCAAAGCTGAAGCAAATCATAGGCCTGCTTTTCAAGCTCCGGCTGTTCCTTGGATTTTTGGTTGTACATCACGTAATAGTCACCGACAAAATGGTCCGGCTTTTTCTTTGCGCTTTCCGGCGTTGCATTGTTTCCAAAAAGCTTGTATGCAAGCATGCTTTTGCAGATGTGGATGCCCCTGTCGTTCACAAGGTTTGCCCTTATAACCCTAAAGCCTGATGCCCCCAGAATGTTTGAAACAGCCATGCCTGCGCTGTTGTTCCTCAGGTGGCCTAAATGAAGCGGCTTGTTGCTGTTCGGTGCGCTGTATTCAACAAGCACTTTTTGGCCTTTTCCTGTTTCGCTTTTTCCATAGCCTTGGCCTTCCTTAAGAATCCTGTTTATGGTGTCCTGTGCAACAAGGTCTTTTGCCGCAAAAAAATTCAGGTAAGGCCCGTCAGGGTTCATGCCAGCAATTCCGTCAGGCAGGAAAATTTTTTCCGCAAGCTCCACTGCGATTTCATCAGGGCTTTTTTTGAATTCGGCCGCAAGCCTGAAGCAGGGAAAGGCGTAATCGCCCATTTTCGGCGAGGGCGGAATTTCCAAGAGGGCGGCAATCTCTGCCCTGCTAATGTTGCTGTTGTTGCCCATTCTGCCTTCAAGCACCTGTTCCAGCGTTACCGCAATCAATTCCCTGAAGTCCGCCATTCAAACCACTAAAAAAATTAACTGGAGTTATTTTAACCTTATTTCCATGGCCTTTTCCTTGCAATTCGGAAAGTTCGGGCAGTTCAGGCAGTCAGACCAGATCTTGTGGGGCAGCTTTTCTTTTTTTATTTCCGCAAAGCCGATTTTTTTGAAAAACTCCGGCGCAAACGTCAGCGTGAAGGCTTTTTTTGCCCCGAAAAATTTGGCCTCTTCAAGGCAGGCACTTACCAGTTCTCGCCCGATGCCATTGCGCTGGAATTTTTCTTTGACCGCAAGGCTTCTTATTTCGGTTAGGTCATTCCAGCAAAAGCGCAGGGCACAGCAGCCGACAAATTTTCCATCCTGCTCTGCCACAAAAAAGTCCCTTATGCTCTCAAAAATCGCAAACAGGCTTTTGTCAAGAAGAAGGCCCTTTTTTGCATTCGACGAAAGAAGTCCCTTTATTTTCTTCGCATCAGCCATGCGCGCTTTTCTAATCATTTAAAACCCCTGATTTTTATTCTCGCTTATTTGGAACATACACGAAGCTTGCTCTATCGAGCGCCCAAAGGCGCGAAGATAGTGCCCGTACCAGCCGGACGTGTCGGCTATCGGGCCTGGCCGGATTCGAACCGGCGACCCCCTGCTTTCTCCATTTCTTTTCCCAGGGCTTTTCTCTTTTAAAGAAAAGGCCTTAGAAGGCAGGTGCCCTATCCACTAGGCTACAGGCCCTCATTAAGAAATTTTAGGGGCTAAATAGTTATTAATGGTTGCGCCTTGCCCTGAATGCGCATTTTTTGGAGCCCGTTAAACAACAAGCGAATGCAATAGTTTTGTAAAAGCGTTTCCATTGCATTCAAGCGCCAGAAAACACCCTTTTTGCCGCTTAATAAATAAAACCAAAAGTTCACTAATTAACCCTTAAAAGTAATATTTAAATATTTGTGTGCGCCCAATTGATGTATGGGAGATAGTGCTGAACCTGAAAGGAAGACCATTGAGACAATCATTGCATTGGCAATTGTTGTCGCTTCTTTCATGTACATTTATGATACGCTTACGCGCTACACAAAGATTGACGTGCTTTTGGCCGTGCTTGTTTTTGGCGCAGGCCTGATTTACCTTTTCAGCAGCATCTGGCGAAAATAACTTTTTTGGGGTATGGCGCAAAGCTTTTTATTCGGGTTAACCTTTTTCTTATCGAATGCTTGAATATTCGGCTTTTTTAGAAAACCTGGCTGCCAATAAAAAGCTGCTTTTTGCAGCAGTTGCTTTGGCTGCCTTGATTCTTTTTTTTGCGGTTTTTTGGGGGGCCATCGGCTTTGTGCTGCTTGGCTTTGTATATGCCTTGGCTGCGATTGCAGGGGTTATTGCCGTTGTTTTGGTTTGGACAAAGCTGCATTACAGGAAGC
Source organism: archaeon (assembly GCA_041645325.1). Classification (GTDB taxonomy): domain Archaea; phylum Iainarchaeota; class Iainarchaeia; order Iainarchaeales; genus JAFCCL01. Next base: position 71 of record JBAZQI010000041.1, on the reverse strand, counting down.
CCTCGCTGAAGATGCTTTTTGCGGAAAAAAAGACGCTTCTTGCTGCAATCGGCATTGCTGAAAAGCGGTAT
>JBAZQI010000040.1:0-9042 GCA_041645325.1 archaeon | reverse complement strand
TCAGACAGGCAGCCATTTTATTTTAAGGGAAAACAAAGAGCCGTTCAGAAGAGTAACAATCCCAAACCACAAAACAATAGCACCCGGAACACTGCTTGCAATAATGAAACAGGCAGGCATTTCAAGGGAAGAAATGCTCAAACCATAACTGTTTTCTCAACTGCCCTTGAAGAAACCATTAAATAGCCGGATTTGCGTAGTTCTATAATGGCGAGGAAAAACCCAATGGGTTTTCTGGAGGCAAAGAGGCTTGCTGCAAAGAGAAGGACTTTTCGGTTTTTTGAAGCGCTGAAAACCTGGAGCGGCAAAAAGGACTTTCTAAGGCCCCATGGATTGCCAAAGCCGGTCAGGCCATGGGAAGTGCAGAGGGTTTCAGACATTGGAACATTTTTGAAAAGAAGGACAAGGCCAGTGGAAACAGGCGACCTAAAAAGGCACTTTAAGATACTTTACAGTTTTGGCAGGGACCATAAAAAAATGAACGAACTCAAGACCTTTGCAAGGATTTCTCCGGACGCGCTGCAGAAATTTTTCCTGAAAGAGCTTGGCATCAGGATATGCCGCCACTCTGCCTGCGATGCCGAGATTGCCAAAGCGCTTAAGAGTGAAAGACTTGTATCTTGGGGTCATGGCACAAACAGATGGGAAATTTTAAGCAACATCATGAAAAAGCGCGCGAAGGCAAATATTCTTTCAAGGAGCGAATTCACAAGGCTTTTCAGGGCCTGTGGGCGGAGCCAGTGTGAGGCCTTTAAAAGAATCGCTGACCATATGTATGCCGCTAATTTCAGAAATGTATCCAGGCTGGCCGGCAGGCTTGGATTCAGGCTTGAGGCCGAGCCTGAAGCGCCTGCATTCAAGGCCTCGCCTGAATTGAAAGCATTGCTTTCTGAGGTTGTGCGCGAAAGCGACATTGCGCTGGATACCGACCAGAACGTAAGGATAATTGCAAGGCAGCTTCTTGGCATTCTTTCCGAGCCGGCGAACATGCGATTATTGGGCAGAATCCAGAAAAATGTGCCTGAAGAGAATCTGCGCAGTTGGCTTGGCATTCCAAAGCAAGGCCTGCCAAAGGAGGCAGCATTGGTTCAGCCGCCAAAAAGAAAAAGGGCGGATAAGGGGCTTTGGAACAGGAGGGGAAGGGAAAAAAGGGCTTTTAGGGAACGTTTGGCGGAAGAAGGCTTTTAGGCAAAAAGAGAGTTTTTTGGCAGAATGTCGGCAAAAATGGGCATTGCTGGATAGGTCAATATTTGGAAGGCATTTGAAATGCAACTGCTTGAAAAGAAGCCCCAATTTTGGCTTTGGGAACAGCATTTTTAAAGGTTTTGGATTAGGAATTAGTAAATATTGGAGTCAGGGGTTTCCAATTTTTTCCCTTTAAAGAATTGGTGGCGAATTCAGTTTGGAGGTATTAAAGATGGCTGATAAACCACACGTTAACATGGTCTTTATTGGACATGTTGACCATGGAAAGAGTACATTGGTTGGCAGGCTTTTGTACGACTCGGGCGCGTTGCCTGAGCAGGAATACAGGAAGCTTGAGGCAGAGGCAAAGGCTTTGGGAAAGGGAACCTTTGTGTTCGCGTTCGTAATGGACAACCTCAAGGAGGAAAGGGAACGCGGTGTAACAATTGACGTTTCTTACAAGAAATTTGAGGGAAAAAAGAACAACTTTACCATAATTGACGCTCCTGGCCACAAGGACTTCATCAAGAACATGATTACTGGAACAAGCCAGGCTGATGCCGCTGTTTTGGTTGTTGCGGCAAAAGAAGGCGTAATGTCACAGACAAAGGAACACGCGTTCCTTGCGCAGGTCATGGGCCTGAAGCAGCTTATAATTGCAATTAACAAGATGGACGAAGTGAAGTACGAAGAGGCAAGATTTAAAGAGGCAAAGGATTCTGTGGCAAAGTTGCTGAAGAGCGTCGGATACAAGGACGAGCAGGTCAAGTTTGTGCCGCTCTCTGCCTGGGTTGGAGACAATGTTGTCAAGAAATCCGACAAGATGCCCTGGTATAAGGGCCCTACGCTCATGGAAGCGTTGGATGAAATCGTTGCGCCAAAGCCGCCCACAGACAAGCCTCTGAGGCTGCCGATACAGGATGTTTACAACATCAAGGGTGTTGGGCTTGTGCCTGTTGGCAGGGTTGAGACAGGAATAATGAGGCCTGGTGACAAGATTATAATAGAGCCAAGCGGAGTCAGCACAGAAGTGAAGACTATTGAAATGCACCACGAGCAGCTTAAACAGGCTGTTCCCGGCGACAATGTAGGCTTCAATGTCAGGGGCTTGACAAAAGGTGACATTGCAAGAGGCGATGTGGTTGGGCCTGCAAGCGACCCGCCGACTGTTGCCAAAGAGTTTGAGGCGCAGATTGTTGTGCTTTCACACCCTACGGCAATTCCGGTTGGCTACACGCCGGTTTTCCACCTGCACACTGCACAGCTTTCGTGCAAGATCACCGAGATACTGAGGAAGCTTGATCCGAAGACAGGTCAGGTTAAGGAAGAGAACCCAAAGTTCCTGAAGACAGGGGACGCGGCAATCGTAAGGATTGTGCCGACCAAGCCTGTTGTTGTGGAGGAATACAAGAAGTTCCCGCAGCTCGGCAGGTTTGCCATCAGGGACATGGGACAGACAGTTGCGGCAGGAATGGTCACAAAGGTTGTGCCGAGGGATAAGGCAGGAACTGGCACAAAAGTTGTGCCAAAGGAGAAAAAGTAAAATTGGATTAAACTGTCTGTACAGTTGGGGAAACAGTGCTTTTACTGTTTTCCTTTTTTTCCATTTTTAGGCAAAGGTGTTCAGGATGCAAAAGGCAAGGATCAAGCTCACGTCCCCTGATTTTACTCAGATGACTGAGGTCTCGCAGAAAATGATTGAGGTTGCCGAAAGGACGGGCGTCAAGCATTCAGGCATCATTCCTTTGCCGACAAAAAAGCTTGTTGTGCCGACCAGAAAGTCGCCCTGCGGCGGCGGCACGGAAACATACGAAAGATGGCAGCTTAGGATCCACAAAAGGATGATTGACATTGAGGCTGATGAAAGGACTTTGAGGCGCATAATGCGCGTTGAAATTCCGGAATCAGTGCATGTTGAAATAGAGCTAAGGGAATGAATAATCTTTTTTAGACCCGGCTTTTTTTATGGCTGAAACAGGGCAAACCATTTTTAAGCACTTTATTCTTCTTATTTTGTGGTTTGCTTGAAATACTACATAGGTTCTGACCACGCCGGCTTCATGCTGAAAACAACTGTAAAGCAGGCGCTTAAAGGCAGGTATGAATTTGAGGATTTGGGCACTTTTTCCGATATGAGCGTTGATTATGCGGCGATTGCGGTCGGGGTTGCAAAAAAGGTTGCAGGGGAAAAAGGCGCAATGGGCATTTTGATTTGCGGCACCGGCATCGGAATGGGAATTGTTGCAAACAAGGTGCCTGGCGTAAGGGCTGCCGTTGTCTATGATGGTTTTACCGCAAAGATGGCAAGGGCGCACAACAACGCGAACATAATTTGCCTTGGCGCAAGGAATGTTTTGCCGCAGGATGCGGTTTTGCTTGTGCGCACTTTTCTTGAAACTGGTTTTGAAGGGCATGAAAAGGGCGGCGAAAGGCATTTGAAGAGGGTTGAGCAGATTTCCGAAATTGAAAAAAAGCATTTCAAGCCGGGGCTTTTTAAGGCGCTTTTTGGCGGAAAAAAGGGCAGTGCCAAAAAGTGACTGATGCGCTTTAAATAAAACCCTTTTCTTATTATTTTGTTGCAATGGCGAAACAAAAGTACCCTGAACCCACTGTCGGTGCGCTTGTGCTGGACAGCAGTGGCAACATGCTTTTGTGCAGGAGCCCAAAGTTTCGCGGAAAGTTCGTTGTGCCAGGCGGCCATGTTGAGGTTGGCGAAACCTTTGAGCAGGCGCTTAAGCGCGAGTTAAAGGAAGAAACAGGGCTTGACATTAAAGTTGAGAAAATGCTTGGCTTTTATGAGGCGATTTATCCGGCAGAGTTCCATAAGAAGAGGCATTTCATTTTCTTTGATTTTCTTTGCAGGCTTGTTGGCGGCAGGCTAAAGCTGGATGGAAGGGAACTGACTGAGGCTGTTTGGATTGAGCCAAAAAAAGCTTTGAAGGAGTTGGATATTGAGTTTTACACAAGGAAATCAATTGAAGCGTGCCTTAAAGGCGGAGTGAAAAATGTTCGAGTTGTTTGAGCACAGGGCAGATGTCGGGGTAAGGGGTGTTGGCAAAAGCATGGAAGAGGCTTTTGCGGAATGCGCAAAGGCAATGTTCTCTGTGATGGTTGATTTGGGGAAGGTCAGGGCAAAGGGAAAGGATTCCTTGGAGGTTGAGGCGCAGAATCTTGAGGAACTGCTGGTTGCGTTTTTGAACCATTTGCTTTACCTGCACGATGTAAGGGGAAAGGCATACAACAGGTTTAGCTTATACATAACTAATGATTCGGGAAAATGGCTGCTGAAAGGAGAGGCTTTTGGGGAGAAGATTGACGCAAAGAGGCATGGTATCAAGAGCGATGTCAAGGCCGCAAGCTTTCACCAGCTCAGGGTTGCGGAGGAAAACGGCAGGTGGGTTGCGCAGTGCGTTGTGGATGTGTAAGGGTATTATAAATTTAGGAAAGGTGTTTTTTAGGCGAGGATGAATTGGGTGTTGAATAATGGTTTTTGAAAAAGCAGGCAATTGCATTTGGGAGATGAAAAAGCAGGGCGCAATGCTTGTGCCTGCAAGGGTTTTTGCAACTGAAAAGATTTTCAGGGGGATTGAGCAGGGGGCAATGGAACAGCTTGTGAATACTGCACAGCTTCCGGGAATTCAGAAGGCAGCTTTGGGAATGCCTGACATGCACTGGGGCTATGGCTTCCCAATCGGGGGCGTTGCGGCTTTTGACGCCAAGGAAGGCGGCATTGTCAGCCCTGGCGGAATTGGGTTTGACATAAACTGCGGCATCAGGCTGATTAGGACTGATTTGGTTGCTTCCGAGATAAGGGAAAAGCTGCCTGAACTCATGGACGTGATTTTTGGGCTTGTGCCTGCAGGAGTCGGCGGCAAGGGAAAAATCAGGCTTGGGAGGAAAGAGCTTGCGGAGATGTTTGGGCTTGGCGCAGGTTACATGGTTGAGAAGGGCTTTGGCTGGAAAAAGGACCTTGAAAGGACAGAGGAAAATGGCGTTATGAGGGGGGCAGATCCTGAAAAGGTGAGCGATAAGGCTTTTCAGAGGGGCCTGCCGCAGGCAGGCACGCTTGGAAGCGGGAACCATTTTATAGAGGTGCAGGCGGTTGAGGAAATTTTTGACAGGGAGACCGCGAAAAAGTTTGGCTTGTTCAGGGGCCAGGCTGTTGTGATGCTGCATTCCGGAAGCAGGGGCGCAGGCCACCAGATTGCAACTGATTACATTGAAGTGATGCTTAGGGCAATGGAGAAGTACGGCATTAGGGTGAATGACAGGCAGCTTGCATGCGCTCCCATTGAAAGCGATGAGGGCAGGGATTATTTGGGGGCAATGTGGTGCGGTGTCAATTATGCGTTTGCGAACAGGCAGGCCATGACGCATTGGGTGAGGCAGGGCTTTGAGAAGGTTTTTGGGATGGATGCGGAAAAGCTTGGAATGGATGTTGTTTATGACATTTGCCATAATGTTGCGAAGCTTGAAAAGCATGAAATTGACGGCAAGAAAAAGGAGCTTTTGGTGCACAGGAAGGGGGCCACAAGGGCAATGCCTGCAGGCAGGCCTGAGAACCCGAAGATTTATGCAAAGACAGGCCATCCTGCGATTATTCCGGGGAGCATGGGCACTGCCTCTTATGTGCTTGTCGGCACTGAAAAAGGGCTTGATGAGAGTTTTGCCAGTGTATGCCACGGTGCCGGGAGAACCATGTCAAGGCATGAGGCAATGAGGAAAAAAAGCGGCGGGCAGGTGAAGAGGGAGCTTGAGGCAAGGGGCGAGGTTGTGAAGGGCAAGAGCGAGGCAGGGCTTGCCGAGGAAATGCCTGAAGCGTACAAGGACATTGACGAGGTAATTGAAAGCGTTGTCTTGTCTGGAATTGGGAAAAAAGTTTCAAGGCATTTGCCTTTGGCTGTAATGAAGGGGTAATGGCGGCGGTGATTTGATGGATGCGTTTTTTGGGGCTAAAAAAGGAGAATGGATTGTATGCACGGTCTTGTGATGCCTGTCCGCACCCTGGATTATCTTTTGATGGGAATAATTGCCGGCGCAATAGCAGGGCTTATTCTTGTTTACATCGGGGGAATTACCATTTATGCCGTAATTCAGGCAGCCCAAAGCATAAAAGGGGCCTTTAAAATGCCTTAAAACAGGCATTAAAGTAACTTAATTCAGTTAACCCGTAACATTTAAATACTTGGGGCACTGAAGTTTCTATTATGAAGCCTCATATAATCCTGTTTGGATTGGCACTTGTTTTGCTTTCGGTTCAGTTGGGCAGCGTGCAGGCTGCAAGCTGCCAAGATATCGCAGTTGAGGCAGAGGATATTTTTGTCGGCAGGGCGTCAACCGAGTACTTTTATTTCCCTGTGCACAATTATTCCGGCTCAGATTTTGAAGTTTATGCCGCTGAGGTCTGGAGGGACAGCGGCAAGTTTGAAATAGCGCTTATTGATTACCCCGACGAGATTTTTGCCGATGACAGCGGCGAGCTTGCAATAAGGGTTAAGGCAGGCAATCTTGACAATGAAAGCCTTGGCAGCGCGTACGTGAAAATAAGGGGCAAATTTTCCGATGGCACTTACTGTGGCTTCACAAACATCGACGAAACTTATTTTGACGTAACTGTTGAAATGGGCAATGCCAATGCGCAGTGCAATGATCTGGGAATAAACGCCTTTGACGTTTACATTCAGGAGAATTCAGACAAAACGGTTTCTTTTGAAATTGAAAACCATTCCGATGAGGACTTTGACCTGGATGGCATTGAGGTTGCGGAAAACAGCGGCTATTTTGATGCCTCTGTTTACAGCAAGCCCTCCGTAATAAGCGATAATGACTCTGAAACTTTCAGGGTGAAGGTTTCTTCAAACAGCGTTAGCGGCGACAGGGAAGGCAGCGTGAAGCTCAGGGCAAAAGGCAGGTTTGGAAACGGCACTTATTGCCCTTACAGCGGCACTGAAGAGGAAACATTCATGGTGTTTGTTGAAGATAGCTCGGGTTCAGGCACCACGCACACAGCAAACAACAGGGACATTTACTTAAATTCAGGCACGGTAAGGGTTGAAAAGGATGGCACAGGCACGGCAACGCTTTTCATCGGAAACAATTCGGCGGAAAACTTTACAGTTGATTACGTGACTGTTTTTGATTCAAGCCAGAACTTCAGCGTGGAAACAGCCGGCTATGAAAGGGTTGTGCCTGCGTTCGGCACCGGCTACATAAACGTGAAGGCAAGGGCATATGACAATACCCTGGCCGGAAAGGAGAACGCGTTCATAGAAATAAAGGGGCATTTCCAGAACGGCAATGTTGTTGATGTTTTTGGGGACAGCATCGGCATTTTCCAAGTGGAAATAGTTGAAAAGCAGCAGCAGGGGAACATTGGCAATGAAACAAGCCTTTCAGCTGCTTGCCCTGATGTTTCGCTTATTGTGCCAGGCGAAAAAGCGATTGACGGCAGCGGCAGTGTTTTCATCACAATTGACAACAGAAGCTGGCAAAGGATTGATGTAAGGCTTTACGGCGCTGGCCTTACTGTGGAACCAAAGCTCATTTCCATTCCCAAGAAGACGCTTGTTTCTGAGAGCGTGAGCGTTTCTTCGGTTTTGCCGGAAACAAGCCTTGTTTACAGCATTGGAACGGCTGGATGCAGTTCAACAAAGGTTACAAGGATTGTTTCAAATGTTCCGGAACAGCCGCCTGCAGAAAATGGGGAAAATGGGGAAGGCAGCAATGAAGCTGGTTTTCCTTTTGGCATTGATTCAACCGGCTTTGTGGCATTGGGGCAAGCGGGCGCAGTCCTTGGCCTGCTTGTTCTTGCCGCGGCCGTGATTTATTTAATTTTCAGGCCGGCTAGTAAGGCATGAGATTCTTCTTAAAGCCAAAAGAGGTGACGATATGGCAAAGATAAAGGCAAAAACAAGAAAGACAGTGAAGGCAAAGGCAATTGGGGCAAAAAAGGCTTCTGTTGTACAGCCGAAGGATGCTTTCAGGCAGCCATTGGAAATGCTGCAGAACGGCTTCAATTCCGTAATGAGCTACTTCAAGTAATGGCAATTTCACTCCAACATGCCGCCGCGGCATTTTTTGCCGCGGCGGCTTCTTTTTTTTATTGAAATGCAAAAGGCGCGGGAAAGAGGCTGATTGGCAGGGGAAATGGATTTTAAGCCGAGGGGGTAACTTTTTTATTCTTGAAAGGGCTTTATTTAGAAGATATGAAATATGGTTTTCTTATTATTGGGCTTGTTTTACTGCTTGCTTTTTCCGGCTGTGTAAATCAGGATGTGAGCAAGGAGGTTTCGCAGCTGCCTGAAATAAGGGCTGTCCTGAACGAGAATCCTGATGCCTACGTTGCGACCCTTTTTATGAGAAAGGATGTCATCGGCCTTGTTATCGACGATATCAGGATTACTTGCCCTGGGCTGGAACAGGCTTCCTATTGGTATGTCACGCTTAATGTTGGACCAAAGATTTGGGAGTTTTACGTTGACGAGCGGGTTTCAAAGGTTGTGTGCGCCATTTATCCTAAGGAAACGCTAGTGGGCGAGTGCAACAATTATTCGGAATGCGATGATTTTGACGCCGGAACAAAAAATGAGTGCAGTGGAAGCCCGACGAAATGCGTTTATACCCAGATTGAGGAGTGCATTAGTGGCGACGGTTTCTGCCCGGCGGGCTGTGATTATGCGAATGATTCGGATTGCCCTGCTGTTGACACCTGCCAAGCGGATGCGGATTGCAATGACTCCAACAGCCTTACGACAGACACTTGCATTGGCACGCCAAAACATTGCATTCACGGCCTAAAAAGCTGCGCGGAAATCAGGGGACATGAATGCGCGCCATATGAGGAATGCAGGAGCAGCC
>JBAZQI010000039.1:0-9083 GCA_041645325.1 archaeon | reverse complement strand
TTGCATGGGGGCATTGGATGGAAATTCCTTTGCCGGGTTTAAGGAGTTATATGAAAAGGTACTGGGTTTTTTGAATAAAACTTACGGGCAGGCAGGCGTATTTGAGCATGGCATTACAGGCCAAACCGTGTTCCATGCGCATATGCATTTTTTGCCTTTCAACAAATCTGCTGGCAAGGTAGTTCCTGAAAAAGAATCAGCCAGAGAAATCTCAAACTTGGATGAATTGCAAAGAGAATTTAATAAAGAGAATAAATATCTCTTTCTTGCGATAGGCAGTAAAAAATTCTTGGTCGATACTGGGTTAGGCAGCCCAAGGTTTTTTAGGGACAGGTTTGCAAAGGCATTGAGCGCTGAAAATAAGGGCAACTGGAAAAAATCCGAGGACAATGCTGAATTGATGAAAGCCTTCGAAAAAGATATTCAGGCCCTAAAAAACAAATGGAAACTCTTTTTCAACAAAAACAGCCAAAATGCCCAGAATTAGTCCACTTACCAGCATGGTTCAGAAGAATTGTTTGTACCATGCTTCGTATTCTTTGTGGTTTCCGACAAAATAGAACCTGACTTCGTTGGTTTCGTCAAAAACGCGGTAAAGAATCCGGTGCTGGCCAACTTCATCAACAAAGAAGCGCGCCCTATGGCTCAAATGCCGTTTTTTAGGAAATTCCAAAATCTTGCTTATTTTCTTTGCAACGCGTTCCTTTGTTGAGTTGTCTAATTTGTCAAAGTATTGCGGCCATTCCTCATCGTAAGCTTCTTTGTAAATGTTAATCACTTCAGGTACTTTGCATAACTGCCAAGGGCTTCATCGGCGTTAAGCAGTTTTCTTTTTCCGGCTTTAATTTCCCGGTCTATTTTGTCAAGCTTTCTGTTAACAAGCGCCACTTCGTCAAAGTGCTCTTCCCCAAACTGTATTACTGCCAGCCTTGCCGCTTCAGATTGGGTGTTTGCATAGCCCTTTTCAACCATGCTCTCCAATACTTCCTTTGTCCTTCCCCTAAAAGTTACATTCATCTAAAATCACCTTCAAAATGTGCTACAATATATGTGCTATATATGATTTAAACATGTTTCTATTAGGCGCTATTTTGAAGCATGTTTTTAAGTGGATTAGACGCAGCCTTGCACGTAATTTAGGCAATTTGCCTTAATTAACATGCAGTTGTTTTAATTTTCGTGCAGGTTTCAGAATTTACGTGCAACCTTGAATAAACGTGCAAAGCCGCGGTGTGCGGAAAATTTATATGGAGAAGTGACTTCTGCCACAGTTAAAACGGGTTAGATGCAAAAAATCAAGTGAGGAAAGTAATAAATATTTTTAGAACTATGTTAGAATAATGCAGTCTATTAGAAAAGGGATAAAACGGGATTTAAAGGGAATAAACGGAATTGAACTTAACCGTATTGTTAATCAAGCAAAAGGAGAGGTTTCACCAGTAAAGCATTTATTGCAGAGAGGGTTAAACTTCAGGCAATTAGAGTTAAGGGGAGTTTATTTTGACTCACTGGCGCGATTTTTAACCCCGAAACAATTGTATGAATTAGGTGCTCCGCTCTACAAACTACAACATTATCGTTTACATGGCACAAAAATTAGGCCAAGGTATTTACGTTGGCAGGAGCTTTTAGGAATGGGGGTTCCGCCAGTAAGGTTAACTGAGTCTATGATAGCTAATTCAGGACTTACCAGGAAAGAACTGATTCAAAGAGGCGTTCCTGCAGTAGAAATTGCAAAGGCCTTGAAGTGGCAAAGAGAAAGGAACGAACGCGAAGCGGCAGGCGAAGAAAAAGAAAAAAAGTCCATGGGAGAATTATTGGAACAGTATAGTCTTTCCCAATTAAAAAGAATGCGTGTTCCAGTAAGAGATTTGATAGGAGAAGTACCACTCCGCCGGTTGGTTTCAAAAGGGTTTTCCCAAGTTGAAATGCTAAAAGCAGGGGTATCTTGGTTAGATTTGTTAAGAGCCGGGGGGGACCTCAGAAAAATTATACTAGAAGTTAGGCGTTCGATAGACATTTATGGAGATGTTCAGGCTGTTATGAATGCTGGTTTTGCCCCTACTGATTTTTTTTCAAGAAGAATTTGGATAAAAACTCTACTTAGGTCTAACTTTACTTTAAGAAATTTGCATGACATGGGTTTTTCGGCTCGAGCAATATTAAAATCAAGGGCCAAATTATTAAAATCAAGGGTCAAAGTAGAAGACTTGATACGCTCAAACTTTTCCATCAGGTCGATTCATGAGGCAGGAGTGCCGCTATCAACATTAGCTAGTTTAGTCCCACGCCAATCATTTTTAGCCGAAGGATTCAGCCAACGCGAAATAGACCAAGCTCTAAGAGAACTAAGAGGACTAAAACAACAGGCAAGCAGAAAATGACCCGAGAGGAAAAGCTGGGCTTCAGTCCAGGTTTTCGGACAAACCCATTTTCAGAGTTCCTAACAGAAATTAGTTCACAATAGAAATGCATCTGATATTCTCTTAATTTTTTTTGAGTGATGCCTTGCTCTCTGAGAATATCAACAGCACGACCAAGATTGCCACTAGTTTTTTTTCAAAATTGCCCGGGTTTTTGTATTGAAGAAAAAAACTTAATAAAAGCCGTTTTCTTTATAAAAGAAGTTTCTGGCCGCATAAAAAGCTTTTTTGTTCCTGCCGTTTATTCTTATGGAATGCATTTACCTGAAGTATTCGACCGCGTTCCTGAAAATTTTCATTCCTTCGCTTTCCTCAGGAAGCTTTTTTCCCGCTCTTTTCAGCATTTCCTTCTGAAGAGTCCAATCATCCTGCTGGGTGAAAAAAATGTTCCTCTCCGGGTGCGGCATCATTCCAAAAATCCTGCCGCTTTTGTCACAGATGCCTGCAATGTCCTCGGCTGAACCGTTTGGATTGAATGGAAACTCGCAATTTGCCGCGCTTCCATCAGGCTTTGCATAGCGGAACACCACCTGGCCGGCATTGTTCAGTTCTTCCAATGTTTCCTTGCTTGCCGTGAACTTGCCTTCGCCGTGCGCAACAGGCACCCTAATGGCGTCAATCCCTTTTGTGAAAACGCATTTTTTTGAAAAGCCTTTCAGATAAACCCACCTGCATTCATACCTCGCGGAATCATTGTGGCCCAATGCAACCTTTCTCGCAGGCTTCCCGCCTTCAATGCCAGGCAAAATGCCAAGGTTTGTAATCACCTGGAAGCCATTGCAGATTCCGAGAACAAGCTTTTCAGCCTCGATAAAGCCTGCAAGCCCATCCCACAAATTGTTCCTGATCTTGTTTGCAAGAGCATTACCTGAGCCAGTGTCATCACCGTAGGAAAAACCGCCGGGAAAAACAAGAATCTGCGCGTCCAAAAGCCTTTTCGGCTCGGCAATAAGGTCATTTACGTGAACAATCTCTGTTTCTGCGCCGGCCCTGCCGAAAGCAAAAGCCGTTTCTTCCTCGCAGTTAATGCCATATCCCGTCAAAAGAATTGCCTTAACCATCAGCAAGCATCCCCAGCACAGCCATTCAACGCCAAAACCATCAGTATCCCCTCAGGGTTTTTTTGTAGGCTTCTTCGGCCTCGGAAATGGAAAGCGAAACAACGGTGTTGCCCTTCAGGCCCTGCACCTCAATCCTGCCACCGCCGATTGTGCCCACACAGGCAAACCTGTTGCCCTCCATTGCCCTCTCAAACGCGATTTTGTTTTCAGGCGCAACTGTAACAACAAACCTGCTTTGGCTTTCGCTGAACAAAAGCGAATCATCGGAATCAATTCCGACGCATGGAACCTTTGCAAGCTCGATTTTTGCGCCAAGCCTTCCGGCAATGCACTTTTTTGCGATTGCAACGCCAAGGCCGCCCAAGCCGACTGGCTGGGCTGAGGCAACAAGGCCGTTTTCAATGGCAGCGGAAAGCGCATTGTAAAGCCCAAAAGCCTTTGCCGCATCAACATTTGGAACCTGCCCGAGAATTGCGCTCTTGCCGGATTTCCCTGCTTTCATCCTGTAATATTCGGATGCCCCAAGCTCGCACATCGTGCTGCCAAGCACGTACATAAGGTCGCCCTCGGCCTTGGCATCCATCGAAACGCAGTTCGTGACATTATCCACAACCGCGAGGGAAGAAACCAAAAGGGTCGGGGGCACTGAAACCTTTACGGCATTGCCTTCCGCATCAAAGCCCTTGAAGTCGTTGAACATGCTGTCCTTTCCGGAAATGAAAGGCGTGCCGAATGCAACCGCAAAATCATAGCATGCCTGCGCCGCCCTTTTCAGCTGCCAAAGCCTTTCAGGCTCATCGCTTGAGCACCAGCAAAAATTGTCAAGCAGCACAATGCCATCGGGCTTTGCGCCGACGGCCACAAGGTTCTTTATTGCGGAGTCAATTGCGCAGGCCGCCATCCAATAGCAGTCAATGTCACCATAGCCGGGATAAAGCGCATGCGACAGCGCAACGCCTTTTTCGCTTTCAAGCAACGGCCTTGCAACGCCAGCCTCGGCATTAACCCTGCCCCTGCCCTGCAACGGCTTCAGCACACTGCTTCCCTGGACCTCGTGGTCATACTGCGCTGAAACAAACTCCCTGCTGCAAATGTTCAGCCTTGAAAGCATTTCAAGCAAATCATTTGAAAGAATCTCATTTCTTCTGAACGAAGGCGCTTTCAGGGCGCTCTTTGCCATCCTTGAGGAAAGCGTTTTCCTGGGAAGGCCGTTGTGCAAAAAATCCATTTCAATGTCCATTATCTTCCTGCCTTTGAAGTTCACAACGCATCTCCCGGAATCGTTGAACTCGCCTATTGTGGCAGCCTCAACGCCGCGCCTTGCCATCAAATCAATGAACTCGGAAACGTTTTCCCTTGGAACAGCAAGGGTCATGCGCTCCTGGCTTTCGGAAACCCAGATTTCCCAGGGCGAAAGCCCGGGATACTTCAAAGGAACCTTTTCAAGGTCAACAATGCAGCCGCCGCATTCTTTTGCCATTTCGGCAACAGAACAGCTCAATCCGCCGGCCCCGTTGTCGGTAATGCTGCTGTACAGCCCAAGGTCCCTTGCCTCCTTGACAATCGCATCCGACATTTTTTTCTGCGTTATAGGGTCGCCAATCTGCACGGCAGTTGCAGGGGAGCCGGAAGAAAGCGCCTCCGAGGAAAAGGTCGCACCGTGAATTCCGTCAAGGCCAACCCTGCCGCCAGCCATCACAATGGCATCGCCTGGCATTGCCTTTTTTTCACACCCGTTTTTGCCGCAGACTATCCTTGGCATCAGCCCAACTGTGCCTGCAAAAACCAGCGGCTTTCCCTTGTACCTTTCGTCAAAATACATAAAGCCAATCGGCGTGGGAATGCCTGAGCAATTGCCCCCTACGTTGATGCCGTCTATGACGCCGAGCATCACCCTTTCCGGCGGCAGAATCGGATTTTTCTTTCCCTTTGCCCTGTACAAAAACGTCAGGTCCTTTGGGTCTGCAAAGCAAAAGCCATACCTGTTTACAACAGGCTTTGCCGCCATGCCAAAGCCAATGGTATCCCTGTTCACGCCCACTATGCCTGTTATCGCGCCGCCAAACGGGTCAAGGGCGCTTGGGCTGTTATGGGTTTCAACCTTGTCGGAAACCACGAAGCCCTTGCCAAAGCCAATTGCGCCGGAATTGTCGACAAAAACCGAAACGCAATTGTCACGTGCGCCCCTGGCCTTCCTCACCTTTTCGGTCGCAGCCCTGATTTTTTCCCTGAACAAGCCGTTTTTTATTTCGTCAAGCTCTGCGGCAAAAATAGTGTGCTTGCAGTGCTCGCTCCAGGTCTGCGCAATGCTTTCAAGCTCAATGTCCGTCGGATTGCGCTTTTGTTTCCTGAAATAAGACCTTATTGCCGAGATTGACGCAAGGTCCAGGGCAAGCGGCCCTCTCCTGACCTCATTGCCCTTTTCATCAACATGGTCAAGAATGCCCTGCCTGCCAATCCTTGCAAGCTCTTCCTCGGAAACCTCAAGGTTTACCTCGCCTGCCTTTGGCTCATCTTGCAGGTTGACGCGCGGTGCAATGACATCCATTCCGTTGTCCTGCAAAAACCTTTGCCTGCTTTTCACGCTTACCCTTTGAATCAGGGGGTTTGCAAAAAGCAGTGCAATCTGCTTTGCTTCGACCTCTGAAAAGCCACCCTGCAGGAAAAAAAGCCGTGAACTGAAAACTTCAAGCCCTTTTGCCTTTGCGCCAAAAAAATCGCCGAGAGTTTCAGCAGCAGTTTTGCCCACATTGTCAGTAACGCCCGGCAAAAAGCCGATTTCTATTGCCCAGTCAAACTCCGCCAGTGCAAGAGGCTTTCCAATGGAAAAGCGCTGCGTGACAGGATTGTGAAGCAAATCAGCGCACTGCACAAGCTCTTTTTCAGAAAAAGGCGAGGAAACAGTGTAAACATCGTTGAGGAAAACCCCTTTTATTTTTGCAAATCCCGCCCTTTCAACTACTTTTTTTGCGGTTTTGGCCCTCGCATCATCCTCAAAAGAAACCTCTATCCTGCTAAGGGAAAAAACCATATACCCTAATTTGGCGGGAAAAGGATTAAAAGGGTTTTTCAGAAAAAGAACCCGGAAAAAAGGTCATTTAAAAGCAAAAAGGAGTTCTTTGAAACGCATTATTTTGCCGCCCTTGATTTTAACGCCCTCGCCTTCAAGCAACGCAATTTTCCTTTTCACGCCCTTTGCATAGCCGCCTATTCCGCCATCGCTTTTCACAACGCGATGGCAAGGCACTTTTGGCGCGCTTGGATTCCGATTGCAGGCGTTTCCCACAGCCCTTGCCGCATTCGGCTTTCCCAATGCAATCGCAATTGCCTTGTATGTTGTTACTTTTCCCTTTGGAATCCGGCAAAGCAATCGCCGAACCCCGATAACAAACGATTCTGCCAAGCGCATGCACAATTTTATTTATACAAACCATGTTTTTTAATGTAATCCAAAACCCTGTCTGAAACAATGCCCTGGGGCCGCTGCCCTTTTGAAAGCATTTCCCTGACCCTGGTACTGCTCAGGTCAATTGCCTTTGCATTAACCCTTATTGGGCCGCTTGAATCAACAAGAGTGCTTTTGCAGCGCTCGCTTCCGGGAACAGGAAAAAGAATCAGCTTTGCTTCCCGCAAAATACTTTCCGGCCGCTTCCAGCCGGAGAATTCCTTTACAAGGTTTGTCCCCATTAACCAGAAATACCGGTTGCCTGGAAAAAGCTTCTTTGCTTTCAGGATTGTGTCAATCGTGTAAGTCGGGTTTTCATCCAAATCAATTGCCTTAATGCCCTTGCAGCCGGCTATTGCCAATTCAACCATCCTTTTCCTGTGCCCGAAACCAGCCATGCCCCCGCTTTCCTTGAAAGCATGGTTTTGCACCGGAATGAACCACACGCTTTGCACAATGCGCTGCAGCAGCACCTCTTTTGCAGCATTCAGGTGGCCAAAATGCACCGGGTCAAAAGAACCGCCAAAAAGCGCTATTTTCACAAAAATCACTTTTCAATCCTCAGGCTGAAATCACGCCACCCTGTTGAATGGGTCAGGCAGCCCATTGAAATTATGTCCGGCTTTGCCATGGCATAACGCCTCAAATTCCCCAAAGTTATTCCGCCGCTCAGCTCTATTTTTCCGCCAAAAAAAGGCCTGAGCCTTTTCACGGCAATCCTTGCGTGCTTTGCCGAAAAATTGTCCAGCATGATTATGTCAGGCTTTGCCCTTGCAGCATCAAAAGCCTGCTGCATTGTTTCAACCTCAACTTCAACCAGCATTTTCTTCCCATGCTTTTTTCTCGCAGCAGCAACGGCTTCAAACGCAGAACCAAAAAACGGCAGATGATTGTCCTTCAGCAAAACAAAGCTGTTCAGATTAATCCTGTGAGGCCAAACGCCGGCAAGGCACGCAGCCTTTTTTTCAAACAGGTTAAAGCCGGGCATTGTCTTCCTCGTAAGCGCAATCATTACCCCGCCACCGGCAATCCCCTTGGCCACAGCGCAGGTTGCCGCAATCCCGCTCATCCTGCCCAAAACATTCAGGGCTGTCCTCTCAACGGCAAGAATTTTCCTGTTCAAGCCAGCCAATGACAAAACAGGAGAGCCCTTCTTTGCAGCACAGCCGTCTTTAAGCAACGGGGTTGCCTCCACCCCCTGGCTCCTGAACAGAAACACGGCCTCCTCCAGGCCGGCAACAATGCAATCCTCTTTCACAACAACGGAGGCACTGCACTTTTCAGGCAAAAGCAAATCACCGGTCACATCACCCACGCCAATATCATCCTTCAAAATGGCAAGCAGCTTTTTTTTCATTGCAGCATCCAGCCCGCATTCAGGGCAACAAGCGGCATCCGCCCGAAAACCAGGCCTGTTTTTTGGGCAAAAACACGCGCCCTTTTCAGCTTTCACCATAATCAACCACTCAACGCAGCTTGTGCGCGTTTGCCTTCATCCTTTCAAGCACGCGCCCAACAAGCAGGGCATCAAACCTCTTCCTAAGCCAGGCACTACTCCTGCCATTTTCAATTTCCTTCAGCACAGGGTCAATTTGCGCATAGGGCGCGCCAAGCTCAGCCTCGTCAGTGATTCCAACGGCAAGACCGCTGCTTGGCGCCTTTTCAACAATCTTTCCGGGCAGACCCCTGAATTGCGCCAAAGCAAAAACATCAGCCTTGAACAGGTTTGCCAGCGGGAGAAAATCGGCAGCGCCATCCCCATGCTTTGTGAAATAGCCAAGCATCAATTCGCTCTTATTGCTTGTTCCGGCGACAAGGGCATGCCTGCTGTTTGCAAAATCATACAAAAGAACCATTCTGGCCCTTGCCCTTGCATTCATCCCCGCCATGCTGCTCTGCTCCCACTTCACGCTATCCTCAATTGCCCCAACAATCCTGTCAATCGAAATCTCCTCAAAAGCAATTCCAAGCGACTTTGCAACCTCAAGCGCATCCAAATGGTCAGTGCTGTTGTTCACGCTGCTGTCAGGCAAAAGCAACGCCGTAACATAGTCTTTCCCCAAAGCATCAGCCAGAATGAAAGCAACCAAAGTGCTGTCAATGCCGCCGCTCAGGCCAACAACAGCCCTTGAAAACCCGGCTTCCCTGAAATAC
>JBAZQI010000038.1:0-9139 GCA_041645325.1 archaeon | reverse complement strand
AATATAACCCCCTTTTTGGGCAAAAAACGCTTTTTTGAGGAGAAAAACACCGGAAAGCCGCCGTGAAAGGCTTTAAAAAACGGCTTAACCATTCTTTGAATATATGCCCTTGCAGGAAAAAAAATTCGTGGAAAGCAGGTTCATAAAGCCGGAAACAGTTGAAAGCAGGTCTTATCAGGTAAAGCTGGCTGAATCAGTGCTCAGTGGAGGCAACAGCCTTGTGGTTGCCCCGACAGCGCTTGGAAAAACCATTGTGGCTGTGCTTGTTGCATCGGCAATGCTTGAAAAAGAGCCTGGCAAGAAAATCCTTTTCCTTGCGCCCACAAAGCCGTTGTGCGAACAGCACATGAAAACCATGCAAAAGCTCATGACGCTAGAACCGGAATCCACAATCCTTTTGACAGGAAGCCTTGCCTCAAAAAAAAGGGCTGTCCAGTGGGAAAAGGCAGGCATAATAATCGCAACGCCGCAGACAATAGAAAACGACCTGAGCAACGGCAGGATTTCCCTCAACGGGGTCTCGCTCATAATATTCGACGAGGCCCACCGCGCTGTCGGCGAATACGCTTACGTTTACATCGCAAAAAAATTCAGGGGCAAAGGGCTTGTGCTGGCGCTCACTGCATCACCAGGCAGCCGGGAAGCCCACATTAAGGAGGTTTGCGCAAACCTCGGCATAAAAAACATTGAAATAAAGGGCCTTGAAGACAATGACGTTGCGCCCTACTCGCATGACATAAAAGTGGAATGGCGCACGGTTGAACTGCCGGAAGAATTCATGGCAATGAAAAGGCTCACGGAACATTTCATGCAAAGGCAGGCCGACATCCTGTGCAAATTCGGCCTGAGCAGGACAAACTCCCTCAGGGCATTCGGAAAAGGAAGGCTCATTGAAATGCAAAACGCATTGCACAGGAGGATTGCGGCAGCCGGTGGAAAAAACCCAAGCCTTTTTGCAGCGGCAAGCGCTGCAGCCGCGTTGATGAAGGCAAGCCACGCCCACACGCTTTTGGAAACCCAGGGCGTGAATGCCCTGCACTCCTACCTTGAACGCGAAAAAAACAAGGAGGGAAAAGTAAGCAGGGCAACAACGCTTTTCCTTTCAAGCATGGAAATTGTGCAGGTTGAAGAGCTTGCAAAAGAACTCTGCGAAAAAGGGGTCATTCACCCGAAGTTTGGCGTGCTAAGCGAAGTGCTGCAGCAGCAGTTTGCTCTCAGGCCCGAAAGCAGTGCCATTGTTTTCAACCATTACAGGGACTCTATCAAAAGGCTTTCCGAAGAGCTCAACAAGATTCCCGGAATAAGGGCGGAAAGGTTTGTCGGCCAGGCGGAAAAAAGCGGTGAAAAAGGAATGAGCCAAAAAGAGCAGGCACAAAAAATCGAGGAACTGAAAGAGGGAAAGCTCAATTGCCTTGTGGCATCCTCGGTGGCGGAAGAAGGCCTTGACATCCCAAGCGTTGACCTCGTGGTTTTCTACGAGCCTGTGCCAAGCGAAATAAGGCTCATCCAAAGAAGGGGCAGGACAGGAAGGCTTGCGGCAGGCAGGGCAGTCATTTTGATGGCAAAAAACACGAGGGATGAGGTTTACTATTGGACAAGCGTCAGCAAAGAAAAAAAGATGCACAAAATATTGCACAGGATGAAAAGCCAAAACACGGCAAAAAAAGAGGACGAAACCGAGAACGGAAACGATTCCCAAACAGCATCTGAAAACAGCACAGGGAAAAAAGAAAGCGAAGATTTCATTGAAGACGACCTGCAAAAAAAAGCCGGAAGGGAAAAGCAAACAACCTTGCACAGCTTTGCATCAGAAGACCCGGGCAAAATAATTGTTTACGTTGACGTAAGGGAACGCGATTCGGGCGTGGCAAAAATGCTGCAGGAACTAGGCTGCGAAGTTGTTGAGAAACAATTGGAGGTTGGGGATTACGTGCCGGGAAAGGAAATTGCAATTGAAAGAAAAAGCGTTTCGGATTTTGTTTCGAGCATTGTGGACGGAAGGCTTGGAAAACAGCTAATCAGCATGGCGGAATCCTATGAAAAGCCCCTTGTCATTGTGGAAGGAAACAGGGAAAAACTGTTTGAAACCAACATGCACAGGAACGCAATAATAGGAATGCTGACATCCATTGCATTGAACTACCAGGTGCCAATGCTTTTTACTGACAGTGCAAGGGAAACAGCGCAATACATTTTTGTAATAGCAAAAAGGGAACAGGAAGGCAAGGGAAGCGACGTGCGCCTGAGGATAGGGAGAAAAGGCCTCACCCTGGGAGAACAGCAGCGCTTTGTGGTTGAATCATTGCCCATGGTAGGCCCAAAAATGGCCAGGGCATTGCTCAAAAAATTCGGCAGCGTCAAAGGAATAGTGAACGCGCAAAGCAAGGAACTGCAGGAAGTTGACAACATGGGCCAAAAAAAAGCCAAGCTCGTAAGGCAAGTGCTGTTGACGGAATACAAGGAAGAAGAATGAAAGAAAGCACCCTGAAAAGAAGCCTTTTTAATTGTTGCATTCCAATTAATTGTTAATCATAAAAGGCGAATTTTTTTCGTTTTTTTTAGGTGTTTTTGGATGACACAATGGCACATGAAAAGCAATAGGACAAGTACCGGCGCTAAGAGGATGTCCATAAGGCGCTGTGACAAAAAGCTTGCCTGGAAAGGCGGCGACCCGGCGGAAACAATCGTTTCTGGCACTGACAGGAGAAAGAAAAAGAAGTGCAAGGGCTCAACCGTAAAGGTAAGGCAGCTCAGGGCAAAATATGCCATAATCAGCTTTCCGGACCAGAAAAAGGCTGTAAAGGCCGAAATTATTGCGGTTTCGGAAAACAAGGCAAATAGGCTTTACCCAAGAAAAAATATTATAACAAAAGGCGCGACAATAAGGGTAACAATTGACGGCAAGGAACACAAGGCCAAGGTCACAAGCAGGCCAGGCCAAAGCGGCGCGGTCCAGGCTGTTCTTGAAAGCGATGTGAATCAGGCAGTTCTTAAAAAAGCCGCTTAATGCAGATTGCCAAAAAAAACTGTTTTTTTGCGCAAAAAATGCATTTTTTTGCAAATAAAAGCCCTTTAAACAGCCGTTTAAAGGCAAAAGACGCCTTTTGGGAAACATTTATAAATGAGATTGGAGGCAGGTTATTATATAGCACCTGATTTCTGCCAATTTATGGGTTGTTAGATGCCATTGCAGGCATTGGGTCTTGTGAGAGCTGATTTTTGAAAAATTGGAGTAGTTCCTTGGAAAGGTGGTTTTTGTATGGTTGATAAATGCCCTGAGTGCAAAAGCGTAAAGATTAGGAGAGACCCTGATAAAGGCGAATTGATTTGCCAGGATTGCGGCCTGGTTATAAGCGATGACATGGTTGACTACGGCAAGGAATGGCGTTCTTTTGATTCAGACCAGTTTGAAAAAAGGGCAAGGACAGGAAGCCCTATGAAGTACGTGAAGCTCAACAAGGGGCTTGTGACAATGATTGACAGGCGCGGAACAGACCTGAGGGGAAACAAGCTTTCAAGCAAAAGCAGGGCGCAGATGTACAGGCTGATCAAATGGCACAAGAGGGCCTCAATCAGCAGCAGCATGCAGCGCAATCTTTCCATTGCATTGACAGAGCTCAGAAGGGTTGCATCATATTTGAACATCCCTGAATCGCTTGTTGAAGCGGCAGCGCTTCTTTACAGGAAAACCGTGAAAAAAGGCCTCATAAGGGGAAGGCTTATTGAAGCGGTTGTTGCGGCAGTATTGTACACTGTTTGCAGGACATACCACGTGCCAAGGACATTGAACGAAATGGCAGAGGCATCGGGCCTTACAAAGAAAGAGATTGGAAGAACATACAGGTTCCTTGTCAGGGAACTCAAGCTTGACGTTCCATTGACAAACCCAATCCACTACATTCCAAGGTTTGCATCTGAATTGAATTTGAGCGGCGAGGTCCAGGAAGAGGGCAGAAAAATCCTTGAACAGGCCATAGACAAAGGCCTTATTTCCGGAAGGGGCCCCACAGGAGTCGCGGCTGCGGCAGTATACATCGCAGGCCTCCTCAAAGGGGAAAGAAGGACGCAAAAAGAAGTGGCAAATGTTGCAGGCGTAACAGAGGTAACCATAAGAAACAGGTACAGGGAGCTCAAAAAGCGCCTGGACATTGACGTGGCAGCCTAAAGGCTGCCAAATTTCTTATTTTTTGGCATTCTGCAGCCTGCAGAAACCATTTTTATTACCAATTGCTGACAATATCTATTGATTAATATGGTCGAGTATTCAAATGAGGAAAAGCTTTCAGGAAGAATCGCTTTTGTCAGAAGAAACTGCAACCTTTGCAAGGGCAGAAGCAGGCTGAGGCCTGTTGAAACCGAGCGAAAAAACGTGCAGGACGGCCTGAAAAACCTCGTGGAATTCTTTAACGCACAATTCAACCATTTGAGAAAAGAGGATGCCGAAGCCTTGGACATAAGCAATGCCATTGAAAACAAAAGGCTCTGCATGGACCTCATTGAACAATGCCAAGCATGCGACAAGGAAGTTGACATTGCCAACAGGCGCATGGGCGAACTTAAATAGTGTAAAACTATGCTGATTGCAGGAGTCGACGAAGCCGGCAGGGGACCGGCTTTGGGGCCAATGGTGCTTAGCATTGCAAGCATTGAAAAAAAAGACGAGGAAAAGCTTGTAAAGCTCGGCGTCAAGGACAGCAAGCTCCTAACCGAAAAAGAAAGGGAAAGGCAGAACAAAGAACTGCCAAAAATACTCTTTGAATTCAATTCAGTGCACATAGGGCCTGCTGAAATTGACCAGCTCAGGGACAGGAAAAGCCTGAACGAAATAGAGGCAATGCGCATCGGCTACCTTTTGAACAGCCTTAAAAGAAAGCCTGACATTGCTTACATTGATTCGCCTGACCCTATAGCAAAAAACTTCGGCAAGCGCATTGAAAAGTACATTTCTTTCAGCCTTGAAATAAGGGCTGAACACAAGGCAGATTTGAATTACCCCATTGTAGGCGCGGCATCCATAATCGCAAAGGTTGAAAGGGACGCGGCAATAAAAAGGCTGTGCAGGCAGCACGGCAATATGGGCTCAGGCTACCCGCATGACCCCGATACCATTTCCTTTTTGTGCAACTGGGTGAAGAAAAACAAAAGCCTGCCTGACTTCGCAAGAAAAAGCTGGGAAACCAGCAAAAACATTGAAAACAAGGTCTTCCAGAAAAAGCTGGACCAATATAAATAGGAAAATTATTCAGGCGCATCCTGCCCGAGAAGCTTTTTTTGCTTTATGACATCCTCGCCGAAGTGCTCCAGGAACTTTTTGGTTGTGCGCAAAGTGAAGCTTCTTCCCTTTGCCTCCCTGGCGACAAAGCCTTCTTCCACAAGCCTGTGAATGTGGTCATAGGCCTTGTTGTTCCTGTACTTTATCACCATGCTCTGCGAAATAGGCTGTTTGAAGGCAATCAAGGCAAGTGTCTTCATCATTCCCGGATGGAACATTGCCTTCTGCGCCAGATGCCTCACCCTTTCCTCATACTCGGGCTTTACAACCATCTGGAAGGCATCCTCAATCTGCACTATCTTCAGGGCCGAATCCCTTTCATTGAAATCCCGCATAAATCGCAGGGCAATTCCCTTTGCCATTGTGTAATTCGCCTCGGAAAGGATTTCCATCAGCATCTCCACGTTCACGGCCCTCGGGGTCATGAACAATGCCGCCTCAATAAGCCTGTCCTTCTCCTGCATAGTGCTAATAAGTAACAAACTCCAATTAATAAATTTTTTCTATGGCAGGAACAGCATGGTTTAAATTCAGGAAAAGCGTAATTGCTTAAAGAAACTTTTGAAAAAAGTTTCATCAAAAAAAGTGGCAATAAATATATGTCATATGCCACAAAAAAAAGAGGTGTTTTCAAATGTGCGGAAGCTGCGGATGCAAAGACAAGCCCAAAAAGAAAAAGAAATAGATTTCTAATTCTCCTTTTATTTTTTTTCAGGAAACCAAATCAGCTTGTATTCTTTCACATAAAGTAGGACTTCAAGTTCTCGATTATGCCGGCAAACTTGTGCCGTTGAAGAATTAAAATTGTACCGGCTTTGCTTTCCTGTATAATTCCAAAAAGTATTTTTTCATTGCCTTTGCAAGGTCGCTGCTGTCTATTGTCACTGTGATGGATTTTGCCTTATTGACAGGGTCAATTACGACTATTAAAAATTTTTTGTCATCCCATACATAAATTGAGAGATTTTCATAGTCCGGATCTTCAAGGAAGCGAATTTCCATGACGGAAGCATATTTTTTCACTTCGTTCCTGTTTTCTCCAGTTAACTTTGAAACAATGAATTTTTCGTCAACCCCCTTTTTCACTGCATTTGCCCTTGCCTTCAAAAGATATGCCGGCAGAACAAAATTAACTGGGGAAACCATGTAGAAATATTTCCTTGCGGAATCGTGCAGGTGCTGTGCAGTCCTGAACCTTTGCTCGCGCCCTACATTGAGTTCAATCTTTCCAAGGAGTTCTTCGCTTTGCCTTTTCAAAGGCTGGCTCTTGAAAAAACCGAGCGCATTCAAAGCAGCATTTTTTAGTTCCGAACTCCGTTCATCCATTAATGCTTCAATTGCCTTTTCCGGTTCAACTCCCTTAAATACAAACGGTTTCTCTCTGACCAAAACAGCAAGGTTCTTTTTTATGAGGCTGCGCAAAGTGCCGTAAACTTTCGCATTTGGAATTGCAGCGTTTTTTGCGACCTCGCTGCCTTTCAATTGGTCGCCCTTCACTAACGCAAGGTAAGCCTTCAATTCGTAATCAGTGAGCCCGAGCGTTTTCGCAAAATCCAGCGCCATATTGCACCTTTCGGCTGTAAAACGCTTTTAAAAGTGACTGTTACTACTGCAAGTTGTAAATTACCAATAACAGTAACAAAAGCAGTAATTATTTCACTTGATTTAGTGAAAGTGGTTTTTTTGGATAGGCGCGCTGCTGTTGTTGGCCTTGTTGCAATCATTGCAGTTTTGGCTTTTGTTTTGGCATCAAATCCTACTGGCTGGTTTGCTCTGCCGCAGCAGCAAAGTGCGGAACCAGTAAAAATCGGCTTTATTGTTTCGCAAACCGGCACGCAGGCAGTCGGCGGCATGGAGTCATTAAAGGGATTGCTTCTTGCGGAAAAAGAGATTAATGCCCTAGGGGGCATTAACGGGAAAAATCTTGACATTATTATTGAAGATGATAAAAGCTCGGAAAAGGACGCAGTGAGTGCTTTCCGCAAGCTTGTTGACGTGGACGGTGTCCGGATAGTTATTGGCGGCCAGATTAGCGGGGCTGCACTGGCTGTTGCGCCGCTTGCCGAAAAGGAAAAGGTTTTGTTTCTTACCACAACTGCCACTGCAAACAAGCTGAAGGATGCTGGCGATTATGTTTTCATGTTTCAGGCCGGCAACGAAGCCCACGCAGCCAAAATTTCCAATGCAATGAAAAAACTTGGTTTCAGCAAAATCGGCCTGGTTTATGCGAACGAGGAGTATTGCGTGGATTATGTCAACTATTTGAAATCCGGGATTGACAGCAAAGGCATTGCTGTTGTTGCTGAAGAAAAATATGAAACTGCTTCAGCAGATGCCAGGACACAATTGTTGAAGCTTAATGACGCAAGCCCTGAAGCGTTTTTCCTGTGCGGTTATTATGAGGACCAGGGAAAGGTATTGAAGCAGGCGCGAGAATTGGGAATTGAAAAACAGTTCTTTGCCGTTACGACAATAGAAAATCCAAAATTTTTGGAGATTGCCGGGGGCGCTGCCGAGGGAATAATTTACACTTCCACTTTGTTTGGCTGTGAAATTCAAAAAGAATTCTGTGAGAGCTATGAGAAAGATTTTAACGAAAAAGCAACATATCGCAGCGCTTACCTTTATGATGCGGTTTTTGCCATTGCCGAAGCACTGAAAATTTCAGGTAACAATCCGGATTTATTGAAAAAGGGGTTGCTTAAAGTGGAGTTTAACGGTGTTTCCGACCAAATTGTTTTTGACGAAAAGGGAAACACAAAAAGGGAATTCATGCTAAAAACTGTAAAAAATGGAAAATTCGTGCCGTTTGAACAGGCTAATTCCGTGCAATGATTTTGTCCGCCGCTTCAATGAATTTTTCGGCGTCTTTTATTGCTTCTTCAGCATCTTCTTTGCTGCAGCCTATGCCGCTGTATTGTACGCCATGCCTTGTTATCCTGTAGCCGTCCATTGTTTCAAGAAGTTCAACCAGAGCAGATTCATTTGCATACAGTTCTTTTAATGCCGCAATCAATGCAGAGTGGCTTCTTTCCTTGAAGCTTTTCCTGAAAAGCAAGGCCCTTGCGGCATGAAACATTGACTGGTAAGCAAGGCTGAAAGCCACGTCAAAGTATTCTATTTTGCTGTTGCCTTTGGCCTTTTCCAGGAACCTGTCGGCAATTGCCATTGAGCCCTCAATTTCCTGCTGATTGGACACACTTTTCAGCAAGAGACCTTTTTCCAGTAGGCTGTTTGTTTTCATAACGGCGCCCCAGACAGCAAAATGTTGTTTTTCAGGACAGCAATTGCGAAACTGTCATTTTTTTTCACAAGAGCCCGCCATTCCTGCAGGGAAAACACCTGAATTTTCGCTTCTTTTCCTGTTTTTCCTTCCATTCCTTTCAATGAGTCAAGCATGATTTTCTTTTCCTGGCTGATTGCAATTAAATCAATATCGCTTTTTTCGTCAAATGTCCCCTTGGCGTGTGAGCCGAAAAGTGCGAGCGTGGTTACAAAAGGGTTCTGCTTGTTGAATTGCTCTGCAAAAGGCAAAAAGCCGGAAAGAAAGAACGCTTTTTTCAGTTCCAATGCCAAAGGAGTTTCCCTCAGACTGTACAAAATAATGTTTGCAGTCTTTTTTTTCTCCAAAATCCCCTGCTTCTCATACCCTACCAGGTAGTGCTGGGCTGTTGAAACAGAAATTTTTAACCGCTTTGCAAGCCCGTTGGCATGGATTCGCAGGCTGCCGCTGAGAAAAAACTCCAAAATTGCCCAACCCTTAAATTTACTCCAGCCAAACAGCATAACATACAGAACAATCATTCTATATATAAAATAATCGTTCTATACAAAAATAATTATGGCGGAAAATTCGTTCCGTTTGAT
>JBAZQI010000037.1:0-9257 GCA_041645325.1 archaeon | reverse complement strand
TGCAGAGTTTCCCTGTAAACCAGCCCTTTGTATTGCGGCCCTGGTGTGTATGCCGGCCCCTGATATTGCGGCCCTGTATATGCCTCTTCTTGTTGTTGCTGCGGCGCATTCTTTTTTGCCTTTCCTTTTGTGGTTTTGCCTTTCTGTATTATGGCTGGCTGCTGATATATTGGTCCCTGGTATTGCGGTTCTGTGTATGCCTGCTGTAGGGCTTCTTTTCCTTTCTGCACCGCGGGCTGCGGCTGATAAGAGTACTCTTGCGGAATGCCCTGGTAAGCCGGCCCTTGGTTTCCGGTGGCATTTGGCTGCGCGCCTGCCGCAGCTGTTCCCTGTTGCCCGGAATATCCTTTCCCCTGATATTGAGCGGCTTGCATTCCCTGCGCAGCGTACCCTTTTTCCCTGCCTGGCTGTGCCTGTGGGATTTGCGTTTCTTTGCCGTAGGCTTTTGTTTGCTGTCCTGTGCCGCCTTGGTATGAGGGTGAAGCCGGCTGTGGAGGCTGCTGCCCTGCTGTTGCTTCTTGGGTCCCTGCTGTATTCTTCTGCTGTTGTTGGCTTGCGCCCCCCCTTAACATATTTCCCAGCCTTTCGGAGATTCTTTCCAGGGCCAATACTGTTTTTTTCGCAAAACTTTTTTCTCCGGTTTCTTTTTCGGCCTGTGCTGCCTGCTTTTCCGCAATCTTTTTTATTGCCTCAACAGCCCCGGCCCCAATTTCCTTTTCCCCTGTTTTTCCTTCCGCAATCTTTTCAAGCGCTTCTGCTGTCTTTGGCGAGATGCCCGCTCTTTTTCCGGCTTCGCCTGCGGCAATCCTTTTTTCCATTGCAAGCCTCATTTCCGGCGTCAGGTTTTTCATCTTTTCATCGTTGATTTTTTTCCTTATTTTCATCTCAGTGAGCTTTGACTGGTAATCGAACATTTTTTCCTTGAACTGGTCAAAGTCTATTCTTCTCTTGTAGAATGCCCTTTCAAGGTTTTTGATCATATCTTCCTGCACTTTGATCCTGTCCTCAATAGGCATCGCTTCTTCCGTCTCAAGGCTTGCCATTGATCCCCTCGCGGCTGTTGCTGCCATCTCGTCGGCAATCTTTTTCATGGTTTCAACAAGTTGTATCCTTTCGGATTTTTTCAGCCGGCCTTCACTGCCCTCTGCCGGCAAGGTTTCCTTTTCCGGCAACGCCACGCCTATTGCCCTTATTTTTTTCTCAAGCTCCTGGTTTTTCTTTTTCTTTTCGCTTGCAATCCTTTGCACTGATTCTATTTGCCGGTCAAGCAGCCCTATTCTTTCCCTGAGCGCCCTGTCCTCGGCAACGAGCTCTTTCATCGTCTTCTTTTCTTTTTCCGAGAGGCTTTCCCGCTTTTCCTTTTTCTTTAGCTGCTGCAGCTCGACCTTTTTCCTGAGCCTCCAGCCAGAAACAGCCGCCTTCTTGTGCCTCAGGGCATCGCCGTACCAGCCCCTTGCCCTGTCCTCTATTTTTTCCTTGTCAAGCTCTTTCATTATCTCCTTGGGCGAAAGCTTTTTTATTTCCTCAACAGACTTGCCTGCAAGCGATGACGCAGGCCTAAAAAACACGGCTATGCCCTTCTCATCTACCGGGGCGCCTGCCATGCCCTTTGCTACCTTTCCGGCTGCAACAGGCTTTTTTTCCTCCCGGTCTTTTTTGGATTCAAACGCAGGCTTTTTCTCCGCAACCCTTTTTTCTTTTGCAGCCTCCTTTTCAGCCTCCTTTTTGCCGGCCTGAACCGGCTTTTTTTCTTCGGCTTTTTTTGCGTCAGCAGCCTTTTCCTTTTCGGCTTTTGGCAGCAAGGCGATTTTTTTTCCCACAAAGGGCTTTGCGCCAACAGGCGCGCTTTTCCCAAGGCTTTTTCTGAACCTATAAGGTTCAGAAACCGTAAGAGATGCTTTAGCATCTCTAAGGTTTTGCCCAAGCAAAAAAGGCTTTTCTTCAGCCGCCTTTTTTTCTTCAGGCTTTTTCTCAAATTCTTCAAGCGCGCGCTCTTTTTCCTCAGCCTTTTCAATGTATTTTTCCATGTTGCCTGGCATTCCGGATTTTTCCAAAAAACCATCTTTGGCAGCCCTATCTTCTTCGCTTTCCTGAACTGCTGCCTTTTCTTCAGGCTTTTTTGCCGCTGTTCCGGCCGAGGTTTTCAATGCCTGCTTTTCAGGCAAGGGCTTTTGTGCGCTTTCTTTTGCTTCCCCGGCGGATATTGCAACCTGCTTTTTTACCTCTTCAAGGCCTGTTTTCTTTTCCTTGCCTATGCCAATGCTTTCAAGCAGGTGCTTTAGCGTTTCGCCTATTGAAAGGCCTTTTTTTGCCCGCTTTTTCGGCTTTTCAATGGAGGAAAGGTATTCAGCCCAGGGGTCTTCCTTACTTTTATAATCTTTGCCTTTAGCCATATCTTTGCTCAACCCTCAACCAGCTGCTTCCACAGCCATGCGCAACCCAATCTATTAAGCCTTTATAAAATTTAAATGTTGCTAACACCCTTTTGCCATTGAGCCTGCCTTGCATTGTGCATTGAGGGCTGCGGGGTTTATTGGTTGTACAGCGCCAGTATTTCCGCCGGGCTTAGCGCCCTGTTGTAGATTCTGGCTTCGTCGATGGTGCCGTTGAAAAACCAACTTCCACTACCATTATAAGTTCCCAATAACAAATTTCCTGTTGAGGCATTAAGGGAAAATGTTCTTGATAGGGAAAAGATGTTTTCTCCGTCCCTATAGCCGGCCCAGGTGCTTCCGTTGTATGTGTATACTATATGGTGCCAGTTGGTATTGGTGATTGGAATGTTGGAGCCTGTCCTTGGATTACTGCCGGTATAACTTGAAGAGTAAAATTCAATGTTGTCGTTGAGGTATTCCCATATGATGGCGTATGCGTTATCGCCGGGGCCGAGTTTGCTTAAAATGTATTTATTGGTTTGTGTAAGGTTACCTGGTTTTACCCATAAGGCTATTGTAAAGTTATTTGTTAAATCCAAGCTGCTGCTATCACTCACTTGGACATAATTGTTCACTCCGTCAAAGACAAGGCAGTTTCCGCTATGGCAGCCTATTGTTTGCCACGCCGGCCCGCTGCCTGCTGGCAGCAAAGTTCCGCTGTTATAGTTGCCCGAGCTGTCTGTTGTTGTGGGTCCAATGCCCTCATTGAATTTGTAGTATGCTATGAGGCTCGTGCCCTCGTCAGCACAGGCTTCTTCGCTTGTCGCCCTGCAGACCCCAAAGCCAGTATTTTTGATTCCAAAATCAAATTGGCCTTGGCCAGGGGCAAGCACTATTTCATCAAAAGGCTCGGTGAAAACAATTTTTGTGGAAAACGCATTGATTCTGTCTTCTCCGCTGGTTATTTCTGCCATATAGTTCGAGAACTCAAGCTTGAATTTTTGCCCCTCGCCTTGCAGGACAACCTGGATGTAATCATCGTTGCCGCCGGCAAGGTTTGCGCTTATTGTTTGCCTGCCGTTCTGGTCAAATCCTGATTCGCTGCAGGGCGTTCCGCAGTTTTCAAGGGTAATGGAAATTTCCGCATAATGCTGCAGTTCGGGATTGCCGTTGTCTGCTCCAGCGCAGTGGATTCCGTCAGTGCTGAACACGCCGTGGCATTGGAGCAACTGGTAATTTGAATAATCAAGGCTTATTCCGGCTTCCTGGCTTTCAATGCTGGCAGGATTGAATGCCTGAGTGCAGCCATCTGCAATTCCGCCTCCTTCAAACCTGACCATTGAGGTTCCGGACGCGCCGCCGGTCGAGAACTTGAGGCACTGTGGCAGCACAAGGTATGTCAATTGCGGGTAATCTTCAGAGTTGATGTCCCATTCTTTGCCGTGAATAACTGACTTGATGTTTACCTGCATTCCCTCCTGCCATTTTTTTTCCGCAAAGACCGCAAACAGGTTCAGGGCATCATAGGTGTTCTTGAGGTATTCGCCTGAATCCGCTATGTCCTGCCCGATTTCAATCCAGTTTTCATCTGCCTTAAAGCTGCTGAATGGCATTATTCTGCCGTAAACCACGCTGGCATAGCCTTCTTTTGCAATTGTTGTCTGCTGCCTTATGTTGCTGAATGCGTTGTTCACGCTTTTGTAAGCCGTTTCCTCGGCAAGGTTTTTTTCCGCGCCAATGCCTGCCTGGCTGATTGAAATGCTGAGTGCAAGCAGCGTGCTCACAAGAAGAAACGATATGAATGTCAAAAAAATCCCGTTTTCACGCATTAATCCCACCAGCCGCCCTCATCATTTTACCCAGGCATAATAGTCTATTGCAAAGAACCTGAATTTTTCTGTGCCGCAGTAAATGTAGCTTTCGTTGTTTTCTGCGCATTCAAGCACTGTGCCATCCTGGTTCATTCTTGCAATTATTGTTTTGCCTTCTCCAAACAAAATATCGCTTATGTTTAATCCAATGTCCTGGTCTGTGCTTGTTCCGGTATTGCACTGGCTGCTGTCAGGCCGTGTTTTGCATAAAAGCACTTGCGACAATAAAACGCTGCCTGTTTCAACTGTTGCATGCAAATTCGCGTTTTGGATTCCCTGCACAGTGCACATTCCGCCATCGCATGAAGCCTGCAGCTCTTCTCCTGTTTCTTTTTTTTCAAATGTTATTTCCAGATTTGGCTTTGGCTGCCGCAAGTCCACATCCTTGTAGCCTATGTTTTCTATTTTTAGGTCCAGTTTTAGCTGGTTTCCGGGTTCTATTGTGCCGCCTGTAAAAGCAATCTTAAGGTCTCTGTATTCGAATGGCAGCATCAAAAACTTGTTTTCCACTGGTTGCAGGCATGTTTCTGTTCTTGCATCGCAATACTTTTTCCCAGGCTCTAATTCGTCAGCCCAGTATATTATGCTTTGGTCATCGTTGTCAGTTATTTTTGTTTCTTCCGGGGGAAAAGTTACATAATTACGCCTGCAGTATTTTCCACTGCATGGCAAAATTGCCTCGAATTGGATTGCAAACCACAGGTCGCCGCTGTAGTGTATTGACTGCCCTTCTATCGGCAGGGAAAGCGTTCTTGAATCGCCGTTCCATTCAAGGCTGCCTTTTTCTGTAAAGCTGCCGGTTGAATCGTCCCAGATTCCGAATTTTCCGGGGTTTGCTTCATCTGCAAGCTGCATTCCTTCAGGCAATGGCTCTTCAACCTGCACCAATCCGAATAGCGTCCTTATTTCATTGGCAATTTCATCGTAAATTTCCTGCAATACCTGTTCGTCTTCGGCAAAATAGTATTTTCCGCAGGCAATGCCGTCATCACAGTAGTCAGTGTTTTCGTCTTTTGCAACCTGCCGCAGCTTGTCTTCATAAGAACCGATTAGGGTGCTGTCTGCAAAGCCAATCACAAAAATTGTGATTCCTTGTTCCCTTGCTTCTTCCGCCTCTTGGATTGCATCGGCTGTGGCCTGTGCTTCGCAGCAGTTATTCGGGTCGGTGGGGCAATTTGTGCTGTAAGGCGGCTGGCTTGTGCACACATTTGCCTTGCCGTCGGTCAAAAGAACAATATACTTGGTTGGCTGCGTTGCAGATTCAAGTTCTTCCCTGGCTTCTTTTATTGCAAGTGCTGTTGCAGTGCCGCCCGAAGCCGATAAATTGCGCAAGGCATCAATAACTTCCAGCCTGTTGGAGTCAATGCCCACAATGTCTGCGGGCAAAACATTGCCGTTGTATGCCACTAAGCCGAGCGCATCATCCGTTTTCCAGCCGTTATCGCTTATGAAATTCATTGCGGCAATTTTTGCGCTGTCAATCCTCTGGAAATACCATCTCGCAGATACTTTTGCCTGCTCGTCGCTCCAGAAATCAATGTTCCAAATGCCATTGTCCACGGGTTTTCCTCCGGTATCGCTTTGGTTCCATACTGTCCAGTTGCTGCATTGCGGAATTAAAACATCAGCTGCCGAAGCCCATTGGTCAATGCAGTATTGCCCTCTTCCGTAAAGCGTTTCAGGGGGGCTGCCGAATTGTGTTGGGGTTCCGAAGGAGAAATAAGAATAGTTTTCTGTGGGATTCCATCCTGTTGGAGAGACAATTTTCCATAGTGGGCGGCAGTGCGTTGACTGGTTGAATTTTCCATCAAAGTAATCAGTCCAGCCTTCGGCATATATTCCGTTGAGATTGACTCCTGCCGGAACTTCAAAGGAAACAACATCGTTGTTCCAGTTAAGAACTGCCGTGGTGTTTGGGTCTGCAACAATCCTGTATCTCCTGAATTTTCCATCCGCTTCTTTGCACCTGCCCCTTCCGTCAGTGTTCCATTGCGCAATTTCCTTTATTCTTGTGTTGATCCTATAGCCAACACTGACCAGCTGTGGCTGGCTGCTTGGCACCATGCTCCAATAATAAACACGGTATGTTCCGGGAGTAAAGCTGCCGGTTGTCCAGTTGTAAATCGTTGCCACGTTCCAGGCACCATACTCTGATGCCGTTGTTATTGAAGAACGGGATGTTTGGCCGTTGCCAAGTGTTTCTCCCGGTGCAAGCACCTGGAATCTTGACTCACATTCAGGCGCAGTGGGATAAGCAGAATACTTGAAATCAACACCCCAGACTGAAGTATCTGCGGGAATAGTAAAACTTGCCACTTCCTGCCAGCCGCTGAAACCGCTGCATTCGCCGCTGCTTCCTGTTTTTGTGCCTCCCGATACAGGGATATTCGTGGCAATTTCCCTTACAAACCGGTCATAAGGATATCCTGCGGCAAGGTCTCCTGCATTTTCTTTTGAAATCCTTATGGGGTTGTTTGTCCAGCTCCTGAAGCTCCATCCGTAAACGCTCCAGGTTCCTGTATTGCTTGCAAGAATTGATTTTTGGATAAATACTGATCGTACAGCAGAAGACGTTTCTGCCCCCCCTGACGAAATAATATAATCAGTCCCGTTTGGCGCCCTAAGCTTTAATACTGGTGATGAAATCAGGGGTCCCCAGGAACTATTTTCCGCACCAACCTCAATCCTGCCCCCATTGTCAATTGAATCCAAATCAACGTCGTTTGCCGCGCCATTTCCGACAGTGAATGTTGTTATGTACTGCCAATCCAAATCAGACTTTATTTCAGCAGGAGTATCAATGTTGGGGCAATTCATGAACCTTGTTGAAAAACAGTTTAATTCCTGCTGCACCTCGCATCTTGCATTGCAGCCGCCGGTACAATAAAAAACATCCGGGTCCAGGCAGTCGGCGTCAGTCACGCACCTTGCCCCGCAAGTTGCAGGAACGCATTTTGCGCCTGCCGTGCCTATGCCCTGGCATGTTTCATTTGTGCCGCAGTCATTGTCTGCGCAAGATTGCGTATTGCATGACACGCCGGAATCTGAGGGGCCGCTGCATTCCCTCATCATGCAGGTGCCATTGTTGCATACCTCAAAGAACCCGTAGTCCTGTGGGCAATCAGAATCAATGGTGCAGCCAATCGTTCCCTTTGTTGCGGGAGTGCTGGAAATCGTTGCAACTCCTTCCGGGCTTATTGGCTTCGGTCCCATGTCATATGTTGTCATGCTGCTGCTTTTGTCCAAAACAAGCATTAATGCAATCGGATCCCTGCTTGCGTCCCTTATTTTCATTGTAACCACTGCTCTTTCTCCTGATGTTGGCGCATCCGGATTTTCACAGCACTCAAGGCTTTCCAAGGGCCTCATTTCACTGTCTGTTACCATTACCTGTGTGTCAATTGATTTTTCTGCATCATCAAGCATTGCTTTCTGCTGTTTTTCTTCTTTGCCTGCAAACTCGTTAATTACCCTGCATTGGTTGTCCAGAGTTCTGCCCAAGCCCCCTGCCATTATGAGCTTTCTCCCATGCAGTATTTCCTTGTTACCAGGAATTCCTTCGCCTGCCTCCAATTGTTCGCCCTGCTGTTCAAAGCATTCCTCAAAGCTTCTTGTCAAAGGGTCCCGGCATGTTGCCAAATCGGTTTTTGGCACGAATTCAGTTATTTTCACCTTAAGCCCGGTGTTTTCAGGCAAAAGCCCCATTGCTTCCAAGCGGATGTTTTCAGCGGAATCCTGTGTTTCCTGGTCAACAAGCGTTTTCATTATTGTGCCGGTATTGTCCAAAGCAGTGAAAGCATCATCCACAGCCTGCCTTATGCCCATTTCCGCGGGCTTTGTGGCCTCGTTCCCTGCCGGCAGCCCAAAGCCCACAAATGCAATGGCGCCCAGAACAAGGACTGTGGCAAGCAATGCGTCAATCGAAATGGCGAATCCTTTGGCCGCCACTGCCGGTTTGAGGTTCAGAAATCCCTTTCCCCTGCTTTTTCCAGCCATTTTTCATTGCCTCCACTGCCATATTGAATAAAGGGTGAGCTCGGCGATTGCCTCATGCGGGTTTTCTTCCCCTTCTTCATCTTCGCCTTCCCTGTGATATGTAAAAACCACTGGCCTTCTTACCCCTGTTTCGTCGGTTTCGCCTTCCTGCTTTTTTCCCGCCTCAAACACTGTTGCCAATGCGCCGTTTTGTTCCGGGTCAAGTATCCTGAAGTAATAATCGTTTCCCCCAATTAAAAGCTTTGTTCTAAGCACAGGATAACCATTTTCGCTATCATTGCTCAAATCCCTGAATTTTTCCGCTTTCCCTTTGTCAATCACAAGGTCTCTTTTTGCAATTCCCACTGCCTGTATGCTCTGGGCATCCCCTGCCTCCCAGTTTTCCGGCAATCCCCTGCTTCTTATCAGCGTGTCAAGCGTTTTTTCAGCCATTGCAAACCGCTCGCTTTCAAAAAGCCTGTTTTCGGCATCAGTTGCCTTGTCGCCCCACATCCACATTATGCTTCCTGCTATGGCTAAAAATATCAGGACTGCAGCCATGAGGTCTACAGCCATGCCCTGGCCCTTATTGCTGTGCAAAGAACATCACTTTTTCCCCGATTTTTTTTATCCAATATTCTTTTCCTGTTTCCAGCGTGAATCCATCTTGGGCGCTTCTTTCTTCTTCAGCCTCTTCCTTAAACCAAACATCCCCCTTGTAGCTGCAGCTTATGTCCCCCACGATAACGCTTCCCTTTTCAATGCGCACATTCTTTTCAAGGCCGTTTACAGTGGCTTCGCTGTAGCCGCCGTTTGAGGCAAAGCCTGTTATTGTTGAGGCAATGCTGTCGCATTTCAACGAGTCCCTTTGGATTGTGGAAATCCTGTTTATGTCATTGTTCCTCTGCACCATGACATATGCGGTTGCAAGCAGCAGGCCAAGAAGCACCACCGCTATCAGGATTATTTCAATTGCCGCCTGGCCCTTATTGTCCAATCTTTTCACACCTTCCCAATTTGTATAAGTTCTGAGCCT
>JBAZQI010000036.1:0-9425 GCA_041645325.1 archaeon | reverse complement strand
CTTATTGGCTATTCAACTCTTATGGAGAGGAAACCTAAGGGGCCTAGTTATGGATAGCGATTTTTTGTCCTTGATTGAAGAATCGAAAGCATTGAATTCCAGTATTTTTTCTTTGATAAGACTCCAACTGTTGTCCAGCATAGCCAGCGTTGGCAAAGACGGGGTTTCATACAGGGAATTAAAAGCAGTGTTGCAAGTTACTGACGGAGCGCTTTACACAAACCTTAAATCTTTGGAAGAAACAGGTTATGTTACTTCAAAAAAAATTACTTTGGAAGGCAAAGAATTAGAAACCTACCAAATAACTCAGGAAGGGCAACAGGCCTGGGAACACATAAAAGATTGGTTAAAGAAACTGGTTGAATGCGGGGCGAAAAAATGAGTTTGGATAAAGTGGTTGCTTGTTTGAAGGCGTTGGACTTCAAGCCAACAGTTGAGAATTTCGAGCATCGTTTGATTATTCAAAAAGCGGTTTATTTGCTGCAGTTGAAAGGCATCAAAACAGGCTTTGGTTACCATTTGTATGTTCGTGGGCCTTATTCCAAAGAACTGACTGACCAAGTTTATGACAACAAGAAAAAGGTCGAGCATTTGGAAAGCTCTGCAAATCTTTCAAATGCAGAATCAAAAGACATTCAAGAATTCAAGGAATTGTTTGGAGAGTTCAAGCCAAGCACTCTCGAGGTTGCCGCAACGTATTCCTTTTTTGCTTTTGCCCAAAAACAAGACCCGCTAACTGCATTGAGAAATGTCAAAAGGATGAAGTCGTTTTATTCTGAAGCACAAATTGCGATTGGTGTTTCAAAGGCAAAAGAGTTTTTGTTCAGGCCAAGCGAAAAAGAGCTTGCTGATTTGAAAGAGGAGCTTAAGCCCTGGCAGGAAGCATCAGCAAAATCCATGCGGGGCTAGTTCTGAATGAAAAAAGGCGAAATCTGGTTTGTGGACCTGCCGGAAGGAAAAGGCCACGAACAAAAAGGAGAAAGGCCAGCAGTTGTTCTTGGCAGAGCCAATGGCTTAACTACTGTTGTTCCGTTAACCGGCAGCACTGATAAGGCAACTTTTTCTTTCACTCTGCACATTGAACCAAGGCCAGAAAATGGCTTAAGCAAAGACAGCATTGCCCTTGTTTTTCAGTTATCCTCAATGGATGATAGCAGATTCAAAAGCAAGATTGGAACAATCGCAAAAGAACAACAAGACGCAATCGACAAACTGATTCTGGAAATGCTGAAAATCAACCCGCAACAAAAATAATGCCCTTTAAAGCCAAGTTGGGGTTAGCTCCCCACTGCTTGCAGTAGGTAAATAAATATTTGCGGCTTTTTCATTTCGCCGAGCCGTAATGCCCCACAGCTTGCTGTGGGGATAGGCGAGGCGCATGTTATGCTTTACAGGGTGGGCACAAATTGTACACGCCCTTGCAATTGACACTATTGGAGGAAAGCAAAACATGAACTGTGTCAATACGTCCGGCGGATTTAGAAACTTTGCCTTACCCGGTTATGTAAGAAAAACGAGATTTATCTTACCTAAATAGGTAGGCTTTTATATTGTTTGGGCCGGGACAATAGTATGGATAAAGACATTATCAAACAAGTAATTTTGAAATACAATTCGCTGGTCCCAAAGAATATCATGCCGCGGCAATTAGTTATTGAAAAGAACTCTCTTGACAAAGCAGTTACAATAATTGGCCCAAGACGTGCCGGCAAGTCTTTTTACTTATATTTATTATTTAAAGGCTGTGAAAAACCAGTTTTTGTTAATTTTGAAGACAATCTTATGCAAGATTTTAAGGCCCAGGATTTGGAATTAATAAAAGAGTCGGCAAAAGAGCTTTTTGGCCCAAAAGGATTGACTTATTTCTTTGATGAAATACAAGAAGCTGACGGCTGGGAGAATTTTGTAGTTACTTTAGTTAATGAACACTGCAAGGTATACTTATCAGGCTCAAATTCTAAACTCCTTAGCAAAGAAATTAGCACTTCTTTGCGCGGAAAAAGCCTGCCATATTTACTTTTTCCATTTTCATTTAAAGAATTCCTTAATTATAACAAAACGCGATTTGATGAAAAATCTTTGCTCACAGACAACAAATTTGAGGTTAAAAAACTATTCAAAGAGTACTTTGAATTTGGTGGTTTTCCCGAAGTTGTTTCCACACAGGAAGTTTCTCTAAAATCAAGAATTATTTTGAGTTATTTTGATTCAGTTATTTACAAAGACTTAGTTGAGAGACTCGGAATAAAAAATACTACGCTTGTAAGAGCGCTAATAAATTATATGCTAAACAATTACAGCAACAATTTCTCTATTTCTTCCCTGGAAAACCATTTAAAATCAACAAAAACCCCATACAGCCTTGAAGACGTTTACCTGATTTTGGGTTCATTAGAAGACATTTTCTTTGCAGGATATGTTAAACAATACTCGCGTTCATTCAAAAAAACACGCCTTTCAAAAGCAAAGGTTTACCTGGTTGACAACGGATACATAAAATTCTTGTCAAGAGTGCCCAATGACAACGGAAGAAAGCTCGAAAACATGGTGTTTGTTGAGTTATTTCAACGCCTTGGAAAAGCAGAGAACAAAAATATCTTTTACTTTTCGGACAAACACGAGTGCGACTTTGTTGTTGATGAACCAGCATCAAAACAATTAATCCAGGTATGCTATTCTTTAAATGAAACAAACAAACAACGCGAAATTGACGGTTTGTTTGAAGCAATGCAATTCTTCAAGAAAAAAAGCGGGCTAATACTAACTTATGACCAACAAGAAGAACTAACTGTTTCCGGAAGAAAAATTAAAATAAAACCGGTATGGAAATGGCTGCTTGAGGAAAAAAATGAATAAATGCGATTGGGTGCGAATGAACCCTGCTACAAGCAGCAACCCAAAAACTGCGCACCAACAGGAAAAGATTCCCGGCAGCCGCACTCCCTATTATTAGTAAGCGAGCGGGAAACCCCTGCCTTAAAAGGCAAGGATGAAAGCGAGCAGGCCTGGAACGAACCAGAGCCTACATATGAGAAACCAATCAGGCATATATACATCAAGCGGCACTGGCAAGATGGGGCTGCTGAGAAGCCCAGCGCTTTAGTGCGGGGAGGTTCACTTTGTTTTGTATCCGAATTCTCTGTCATATTCTTTGTGTTTGCCCCATTTGAGGACAATACTTACAACAGTGACTTCTTCCCTGCCGATCGAATAAAGCAGGCGCCAAGCGTTTGGCAAATTATATTTCCAGAGATTGTCAACGCCGTATTTTTGCAGGTATTCTTTTGGCATCTGGCATTTTGGAATCTGGATTCCGCAGAAAGCATTTTGTTCAATGTCTTTGAATGCGCGTTCCAAGAATTCAAAAAGCTGTTTGCCTTCAGTTGTGGAATGTTGGAGTTCTTCGAAAGCCTTCTTGACTTTCTCGTCAGCAAACCTGATTTTGCATGGCAAAATCATTTGGAAGGCCTCCAAGCAAGGTCTTCCCTGTCAATGTACTTTCTAACCAGTGCCGGGTTCCATATCCATGCAATATGGCCTTCTCTGTCAACCCCGATTTTTCCAGAATCCCCCAGGTAATCAAAGATTACGCAATAAGTCTGGTACATGGTTTTTTTTGGCAAATTTTCCCATAAGCTGCGTTTCTTGAACTCACCGCTATTATCTTTGATAAAATTTTCTACCATCAGCACGGTATCAAGACGCGGGTAGTGCAAGATTTGAATCTGAGTTTCAACCATAAAACCACCGACATTTGTTATATACATATATATAACAACTATTTTAAAGCTTTTCTGCCCGCGTTTTCGGGCAATACCCCGAATTCAGGGCAAAAATCAGAGTTGTACCTCGTGCTCTTTTGGGCTATTTTTCTGTTCTCGACTGTAACCGTTCATATAAATGAGGCTGCACTTTTGCAATTCGCCTGCTTTTGGAGAACAGTCATTTCCCTTTTTTCTTCTTGCCAAAGCCAAGCAAAACCAAGCCCAGTCCTGCAACCAAACCAACCAAAAACAATCCTGCGCCTGCGCCCTGCATGCCATTCAAGCCAAAGAAGCCTGCTGTTGGCCCAGAACTTGTTCCCAGCACTTCAAGAGGCTCTTCACAGGCACCGGTTGCATTACAAGCGCCTTTCGCACTGCAGGCAACTCCAACAGGCTGGTTCTCATAAGCGCAAAGCCCTGTTTTTGCCTCACAATGCTCTGCAGTGCAAGGATTGTTGTCATTGCAGTTCACATTTGCGCAAAGGTTTGCGTTTTCCCCTGATTCCACAATTTGTGTCGGGTGCCGCCTTCACAAAGGCCGCCGCCTCCCAAGCCTGTGCCTGCTTCAACCGGCTGTTGCAAGCCCCCCCGCAAAAAGTGTTTCCTGAAGGAAACGATTTTTGCCTTAATTGTTTCTCAAAGGAAACACTTTATTCTGCCACCTGCCTGTGTCAAAACAACCCCCTGGCTAATTCAAAAGATGAAAGCCTGTGAGGCGGCCATTGGCAAGCAGGAATCAATATCGGTTTTTTGTGTAATTATCGGTTTTTGCCGATACTTTTAAAACCAGTTTGTCTGCATTATACAGTATGAAACTGACTTCAAGGCAGACTTACAAGGTTGTTTCTTTCATTCTGCGGAACCCGGTTTTTACCCAAACAGGGGTATTTAACGCTACAAAAGTTTCTTGGGGAAGGATGAATGAAGTGGTGCAATGGCTTGTTAGCAAGAACTTTGTGGAGAAGAAGGGGAAAAGATATGAGCTGATTGACCCCGCAGGGCTGGTTTCGTTGTTCCAGTTGCACAGGGACATGAATTCCCTGCTGCTGAAGAAGCTGCCGCTGCGGCTTTCAAAAAAACAGATAATGGAACGGCTGCCAAAAAAAACAGTGCTTTGCCTGGATTCTGCACTGCAATTCTATTCAGGCTACTGGCATAGCGACAGGGTTTGTGCCTATGCGGGCGAAAACAGCACGCTGCTCAAAAAACTTGAAAAGGAATTCACTCCATTGGCCGGCGGGGGAAACACTTTCCTTTGGCTGTTCAAGCCAGACCTTGAGCCGGAAACAGCAAAAGCAAAGGGCTTTACAATAACAGACAGGCTTAGGACCCTGATAGACATTGCTTGCGACAACAAAAGCTATTACGCAAAAGACTTGTACAAGCAACTGTGGAAACTGCGCTTTGAGGAATGAAAAGAAATGAATCCGGACAAATTAACAGAGTTGTCATTCGATGAATTGCTCAAAATCACAAAACTATTCAACATCCACGGACTGGCCCCAATTGTTATTGGCGGATGGGCAGTCTACCATTATACAAAAGGCGCAAAGTCTGTGGACATTGACCTGGTGCTTCCATCAAGGCAGGCAATACAAATTTTTGAAAAATACTGCAAACAGCATGGCTTCGAGAAAGACAAGCAGGCAAAAATAAGAGTGTTGTTCAAAAAGGAAGTTGAAACGGATGCCGGAAAGCAGGAGATAGCGCTTGACATCTTTACCTTATCAAGCAAGAACAGGCTTGCGTCAGACAAATCAATCGAGGTGCCATGGCTGCTTTCGGAAAAGCACAGCGAAGAATGGCAACTGGAAAAGAATACAATCGCAAGGGTGCCTGAAAAAGAAGTGTTGCTGCTATACAAGGCTGCCGCTCTCGTGGACAGGCAGTTCAAATTAAAGACCTGGGCAAACCTTAGCAAGGTTGTGAGAGACAGGCTGAAAGCAAAAATAGCAAAAGACAAAAGTGATATAGAAAGCTTGCTAAGGCTCGGGGCAGACAAAGAAAAACTTGCACAGCTACTGGCAGAAACGCGCTTTGAAAAACAATTCAACAAAACAATAAAAGAACTCGAAGCATAACTGGCATGCCTGCAATACCCCCCTTGGGTTCAATCGGGAAAATGTTAACTACACAGCAGCCAGCCGGCAATTCACTTCTTCTTTTTCCCGGAAAAGAACAAGAAAAGCCCACTATGCCTGCTTTATTGGCTGCTTATTTTTTTCGCTTGAGTTTGGCAGAGTAAAAGTATCCGAATGATGCTATGCCAAGAATTGCAAGCACAATCGTCAAGGAGTTTCCAGCAACCGGCGCCAAACCAAACAATCTAATTCCTGGCGTTGGCGCTGCAGGCCCTGTCGCAACCCCTGGTTCGGTTGGTACATGTGCGGGTGCCGGTGTTTCTGTTTCCGGTGTCTGAACAGGCGTTTCAGGCGTTGGTTCCGGAGTTGGTGTTGGAGTTGCAATTCTTGCCCCGCCTCCGCTCCATCCCCCGCCTGTTGCTGGCGCAGGTGCAGCAAAATTACCCTATTTTTGCGTTGCCGTTGCCTTCGTATGCCAAAGAGTCATCGTTTTGGCTTAGGGCCTTAAGCGCTGCCCTGTCATATGGTTCTTTGGACAGGATAAGCTTTGAAATGTACTTGACTGTCAGTGCCCTCGCAGAATCAACGGCTTCCGAAGTTGTGTGATTTTTTATTATTGACAATGGGATTTGGTTTGACACTTCAAGAACCGGCCTGGCTGCAACGTCTTCCAACGGAGTTGATTCAAATTTGTTTATCCTGGGAAACCAGAACTTGCCTGCATAACCAATAAATGACTTGCATCCTTTTCCAACCGCTGATTTTCC
Organism: archaeon; assembly: GCA_041645325.1. Taxonomy (GTDB): domain Archaea; phylum Iainarchaeota; class Iainarchaeia; order Iainarchaeales; genus JAFCCL01. The sequence goes on along the minus strand of JBAZQI010000036.1, from coordinate 2,813 downwards.
GAGTTTGACAACGCAGTTGCAGGCCCGGGTAAAAGTTATTGTGTCTTTCAACAGGTATGATGAAGATTCATCCATAATGGTTTCAAAATTGTGGCCGCACATTTCGCTTTCGTTTCCATGGCCATTAAAGAACACAAAATCAGCCGGATTCTTTTCAAGTTTGCTTTGCACTTCGCTTCTCGTTGCTTTTGGGCCATCTGACTTGTCAACTGTCCAGCCACGGGCTTCAGCAGAGCCTATTACTTCCTTAGCCCACTCGTGCAAATAGTATGTTCCCTTGTCGTGTTGTGGCCTGGTTATAAGTAGTCTTGTCATTCAACCATCTTTGCAAGCTTTGGCAGCTTCCTTAAGAAATTGAGCTCCATTTCTGTGGCGGCTTTTCCTACATCAGTGCCTTTTTCAACTTGTTCAATGAGTTGGTTCCTTGTAAAGTCTCCATACTTGCCTATCGAGAAACTTACATCTGGCGGAATAGCGCCCAACCTGGTAATCACCAGCTTTTTTAAATATTTTTCATCCACTTCAATCACCTAGCAGGCCGAGCTGGTCCATTAATCCGAGTATTTGGTCTCCTTTTTTTGTTTTGCCCCTGACTTCAACGTTGGCCGTTGACCAGTCAAACGGTTTGTCATCTACAACGGCAACAATTTCGTCTCGCAGGCTATCGGATACTTTAGCTAAAGTCTTCAAGAATTTACTCCTCAACAACTCAATGTCTTTTTCTTTGGGCATGGAAACCATTAACTTGAATATAGGAATATTCTTAAATTAAAATACCTTTCGATACTGGAAGAATTCAAAAAACAAAACAAAAAAACCACAAAACTAACCCTGATAACAAAAAACACCGAAAAACAACAAAACGAAATACAATACATTCCCCTCTGGAAATGGCTCATAAAAGAGTGAGATTCACCGTTATCCGGCTAAGTTTAGGGTGCGCCGCTAAATCTTCCCTTCTTTTTTCATTCTTTTCCTAAAAAACTTGCATTCTGCCTCAGTGTCCCTTTTTTTTAATTGCAGAAAGGGGCAATGTTCATCGTGTCTTCAAATGCAAAAGGTTTTTTTGGGCGAAAAGTTTTTGGAAAAGTTTTCTCCGCTGCAGCAAAAAATCCTTGCAGAGCTTGCCGCCGGGCCTTTGGTCCTGGATGCATTAAGCAGGAAAACTGGCTCAAGCGTGCATACTATCGGAAAGCAGTTGAGCCTTTTGCAGTGAGGGCTTGTTATAATCCCTTGAAAAGCAGGGGTTTTACCAGGCCGCTTGTGAAAAAAGAAAAAGACTCCTGCGTTAAAACAACTTATTTCCTTGCGCCAAACATCTAAGTTCATTGTGTGCATTGGGTGCCGTGGCTTATTTATTGGCTGAATGAGATTGTTTGGGTTGTTTTTTTTCAATTCTTTTTTGGTTTTCTGGTTTGTTCAAATAGTTTTCTGGGCTGGCTATTTTTTCTCCGCTTCTTTGTTCTAGTTCTTTTCTTGCTACGCCGGCTACTGTTCCGCCTTCTGTTGCGGCGTTCTTGTTTTCTGTGAAACCGGCTGCGTTTTTGTTTCTTGCTATTCTTGTTGTGGATGCTTCGCCGAGCATGGTAAAAATGAGTTCCAGGTCGTTCATGTGGTCCCTAAGGTTTTCCCTTTTTAGCCCTTTGAGTTTTTTGTATTCTGTTGGGGTCATTCCAAAGGTTGCGTTGGAAATCTCTGCCGTGAGGATGGCGAATTCTTTGTCCAGCATTATGCCCCTTTGCCTCCACTCGTCTGTCAGTTCATCTCTTATTGCCATTCCCCTGACTCTTTTCTCAATCCAAGCGTCTGAATAACCTTTTGCTTTGTAAATCTCTTTCATGCGCTTTTGAGCCAATTCAGGATTCTCTATCTCCAATACCCGTTCATGGCCTACTCTTGCAAGCCAAAGCTTAAACGGCTCTGCATTTTTCGAAGGGATTGACTGTATTATCCTGAATATTGTTTCAGTATTGGCACAATCGGTTTCGTAATATTTTCCATCTGATGCTACCAATTTCAGTTGGTTACAATTTGTAACCACCTCGCTTCCCTCGCCCTTAAGCCTGTATTTAAGGACTTTCCAATAGTTTCTCGCATCTTCGCTTTCTGAAAGAACCGCTACGATGTCAATAACGGAAAAAAACCATTCTTCCTTGTGCCAGGCTCTGCGGATTTTCTTGTCCTGGAAAACAACCATTGCAGTATTTTCATCCAAAAAAGAACGCCTCCAATGCATTGCAACTTATAGTAAAAGACATGATTTTTTGAACAATAAATTGCCTTTTACTTATAGCGAATGAGCAATAAATGTTCAATTACTAATGTCATTCGCTATAACAGCAAGTGCGCAAAGCCGTTTATAAACAATCTGAAACTGCGTTTCCGCTGAAACAGTCTGCTTGGGGTTTGCCATGGATTCGCATTTTTTTTTTTGGATGTAGGAAAAAAGGCTTTGCGTTAGCAGTTTTTTCCAAGCATTTTTTCCCAAGGCTTCTGAGTACCCTGCAGGGTACGAGGCATCTTAGAAACGCCAAAGCGTTTCATAGAAAAGCCGCAGCTTTTCTTGTTTCGCAAACCTCAAGATTTGCTCAAGGTTCAGAAAAGAAAAGCATTGCTTTTCTATGTTTTGCAACAGCAAAAAAGGCTTAAAATTGCATCAGCAATTTTGTTTTTCCCAAGGCTTTTTTTGCAACAGCAAAAAAGGCTTTTTGATGAAACTTTTTCCAAAAGTTTCTTGGGCTTTTTTGGGTTTTGGCAGGTGCCGGTTTTTGCCTGTAATATGAAGGTTTGGGAATTGGCGGTAACGCCTATGT
>JBAZQI010000035.1:0-10429 GCA_041645325.1 archaeon | reverse complement strand
AAACGCTCAACATTCCGGGCTCTACGCCAGTAATGAACATAAAGACAGATGTGGTTGATAACTTTGAGAAAATGAATTCAACGGCTTCAAACAGGGGCTTTGTACTGAGCGTTGAGGACAGCGATATGGTAAACCAAAAGAACATGGAGTTTTACCCCAACTATGCAACGCCTGTTATCATGAAAATGAGCCAGGCAAAAACAGAAGAGCCGTTTTCGGCTTACTTTGAACTGAGGGCAAGCGGGGTTCCGCTTGAAACAGGAGGCAACCTGACCTTCTGGGACGGTGCTGGCAGGTGCCTTGATTACACAGGGGTTCCGGTTGTTGAAGCATTTGACTTTAGGCCGGACAGGGAAGCGGATGCCAAGGATGCTTTGGGCAACTGGCAGTTTGCTTACGCTGTTGACTGGCCAAAGGCAGACTATGGCGGGGATGTTTACCTGAAAACCATTCTCTATACGCCTATCAGCAGGCTGTTTAGCCTGAAAGCAGTCAAGCCAAGCGAACTGAAATTCATTACGCCAAACAGCTCTGAAAGCCAGAGTGTGGAACTGAACGGCATTGCCGAAATGAAGTACAATAGCGGGCTGGCCCAGAGCAGGATTGCCACAATAAGGGAAGTGTTTGAATTAGCGGCTGCAGGCGACATCTGTGTAACAAACAGCGGCACAAGGACCTCTTTCTGGTGGAACCCAAAATCGCTGTATGAAGCATCGGGCCACAATACAAGCATCATGGACTTTGAAACAGGGCTTGTTGCAGGCAAAACCTGCATTGACTACGGAAGCTAATCCTTTTTTTCTGCTGGAAAAAAACCTTGGGAAAACGCTTCGCAAGCCTTTTTTCTTAGCGAGGATGACAAACGCATATGGTTACAAAGCTTGTTGGGGTTGCACATTCGCCAGGGTATGCAAAAATAGTTGTGGAAAAACTGGCTGGCCTGAAAGCAGACGAAACAGTAGCGTTGGAAATCTGCCCTAAGGAGGCAGCACTATTTGAAGAAATATATGCTTCCAATGGCAATGCCATTCAAAGCATTCTTGATTTTACAAGAGAAGCAATTGATACTGCAAGCGCTATTGTGAAAAGGAAAACTGGCATTGAAATATCAAGCTCCCGAAAGTTTAGTAATGCTACTGCTTACAGCATGGGCGTGTATTTTTATTACCGAATTTTTGAGCACGCAAAAAGCAAGGGTGCAAAATGCATTCCGCTTGACTCAAACAGCGGAAGTGAAAAGGTCACCCAATTCAAGTTTGCAAATAGAAGAAAAGAACAAGAGCAATTGATTTGGCCGGTAAGGGAAAGACAATGGATAAGAAGAGTGATTAAAACAAATCCGGATTATGCCGTGTTTGGACATGGTCACCTGAAAGCGGTTCGCTATTGGCTTGCGAAAAGGGGGCATCCTGCAATAGTGCTGTACAAAGAACGAACAAGGCGTTCTTCACCAGACATTAGGAAGATGAAGGCGAGAAAAGCGTACCGCCAAAGAGGACAACGCAGGACGCAGAAACTCGGGCGAAGCCAGGCGAGGCTTTAGGGGAAAAAGGTAATTACGAAGCTACGTTGGGCCTCCCTTCTTTTTTCGCATTGGGAAAAGGCTTCTGTCAACAGGCTGTTTTTTCCCAAGGCTTTCATTGGAAAGCAACTGCTTTCCGATGCCCCGCAAACTGAAAGTTTGCAAGGTTGCGGAAGCAAAAAGGCTTGCTAAGCTATTTAAAGCAGAAAATGCATTTAATTAGTGGGTTTTGTTAATGCTTGGAACCGTTTTTCCCGCAATGCTTGCCTTGCTTTCAATTGGCGAGTTTTTTTCGGACATGGTGATGGTTCTCAAGATTTTTGTGCTCTTGACAATCATTTCCTGGGTTGTGATGCATTTGGGCAAAGGCCCTTTGGCAATTGTCCTGATAGTCGGCATAAGCTGGTTTGTCCTGTTTGACATGTTCTGGCTTTTTGGCGGAACATATGTTTTGATGATGCTTTTGACCCTGGGAGTTGCTGGGATTTTCATTGACATGTTCTTCGTGTTCCCGGGCTTTGCCTCAGGCGCAGGCATTGGCGCTGGCGAGGCAAAGATGAGCAGCCAAGGTGGAGTGAATGAGAGAATGCATTTGTTCAAGCCGCCGCCAGGCGGCGGAGGAAGGCTTCCTCCCCCAATGTGATTTTTCAAGGTGATTTGGTTTGTACGAAAATGTTTTGGCAAGGCTGAATGAAAAGGGAATGGTCCAGATTTTTATCCTGATTCTCATAGCCTTAATTGCCGTTGTGGCATTGCCCGCAATTGTGATGAAGATTTTTCCCGCGGCAGACCTCATAATAAGGATTATTCTCATTTTCCTGATTTTTACCACTGTCAGGGGCTATCTTGGCTCAGGAATTCCTACTATAATAGTGTCTGGCGTGCTGATATATTTCCTTGTCATCAAATGGGCTTATTTTGCCGCAGCAGCCTATGTAGCCGTTTATTTCCTGCTTTCCCTGCAGGTTTTCAGCATAATCATCTTTGGAATAGGCATGGGAATGAGAAAAGGCTAGGGGAGTAGTAGTAGCAATAGCCGTAGTTATAGTAGCGGAGCCTGGAATGCCAAAAGGGTGGGTTTTATAAGCAGGAAAAGCCATAATTTTTTGGGAAGTGCCTAAAAAATGATTACATTGCTTGCAGCCGATCCCTTAATCCAAAACCTGGAAATAGTGCTTTCTCTTTTCTACCTTGTGTGGCTCTATGGCTGGGCAAAAAAGAATCTGGGAAGCCCAAAGCTTGCAATCCTTTTTGCCGTAATCGTGGTTTACCTGACCTTTTTCCAGTTCCCGCAGCTAATCTGGGTGCCAGTGCTGATATTCCTTTTTGCGGTGTTTGGCAAGGGCTTCTTTGACAAAATAGATTTTTTCAAAAAATGAGGCTTTTGAATGGACACATTTACCTTCATGATTGCAATCCTCTTCATGATGATTGCAGTGCAATTCAACCAAAACTGGCTGATTTTCGCAATCGTGGCATTGATGATTCTCACAATGAGGGACATAGGGGCAACAGTGCTATTGCTCATTGCAACAGCAGTGCTGCTTTTTGGAAAAGATTACCTCGCTGATTACTGGCCTTTTGTGCTCTTTGGCCTGATTATCCTGAGCGTGGTGCTCAGCGGAAAGCAAAAGCAGGAGCAGCAGATGCCTGACATGTTTGGCCAGGGAGACATGGGCGGAATAGGGTTCGGGGGATTCTGACATTGCCGGCGCTTTTTCCTGGCTGCCGGGCAAGAGGGTTGTGAAAATGCTTGAATTCGCGCTTGCATTGGTTGCGGCCGGGCTTTTCCTCATATTCTTTGACCAGCCATTCTTCGGCGCGCTTTGCCTTCTTGCCGCGCTTGCCATCGCACTCGCAGGTGCACTTTCAAAAACAGGCAAAGCCGCAAAGGCTGTTGCAAAAGGAACAACAAAAGGAATGTGGAAAGACCTTCAGGAAGCTGAAACAGGAAGCCCTGAACTTTCAACTGCCGAGCAGGCTGTTTCAAATGCAGGCGGCTTTGCAGGCCAGCAGGTCTTTGCGCCGAGAAAAAAACAATTGAGGTTCAGGGGAATTTCAGGCTGGGCAGAACTCAACCAGAGATTAACAGACGGATTCAAAAAGATTTTCAAATAAAGTCTGAAAACTGTATCCCTTGTCCCAGACATCAATGTTTAGGCCTGGCAAGCCTTCTATACAAGGAAAAATGTTCCCCTGGAAAATCAGTTTCCATTCTTGAACGCATGCCGGAAATATAGGTTAGGCTTACATGGCCCACCACAGAACCTGCTGTGCCGGCTACCATTTTTTGAATCGCCTTGTTTGAAGCTTTGCGGTTATAAAAAATTGCTTTCCTGACCGCAGCCTCTTTGGAAAGAAACAAAGTGGATTTTGCGGCAACTATTGGCGACCTGGTTTTTTTCGCTTGACCAGCAGGCGCCTCTTCTTTTGCCCAGGCGGGCAAACCCATGGAATCATGAACATAATCTAAGAATGCTGGCGAGGGCCGCAATCGTTGTTCTCTTAGTTTCCTTAAAGCCTCGTCTTTGGAAAGCCCGGCGTTTTTTTCCAGTATTCGCCTGATTGCGGCTGGTTTGTCTACTTTTGGGATGTAAAACCTCTTTGGCATGTAAAAAGGAATTGGCAACAGGAGGACTTAAATGTTTGCCATGGATTCAGAAACTGGCTTAAAGCTTGTTCAGCACGCTTCTTGTCGTTTCAAGGATTTTTTCCATTATTGATTTTGTTGCTGACAGTTCGGCCTTGATTTCCCTCAACTGCCTTTCCATTTCCGCCATTCTCTGGTTTGCGGGGGCAAGCAATTCCGGCGCAGAGGAAGGCTTTTGGGAAACGAGCTTGTTTTCAATTGACTCGATTTTTTCAAGCAGCCTTTCTGTCCTGTCAGCCAGCTCGTCCAATGCAACATGGGTTGTGGTGTGCAGTGCAACATGGTCAGGCTCTTCTTCCGCAGCCTCCATCCTTTCCTCCAACGGCTTTCTTTCAGGCACTGCCGGCTCATCTGCTTCAAGCTTATCGGCTTCAACTGCACCGCCTTTTGCCTCGGCAATGTACTCTTTTATTTCCGCTGCATTCAATCCGATGTCCCTGAGGGTCTGTTCCACAACATCGTCTTCTATTCCGCTGTCGTACATTTTTTTTACTGTGTCAAGCACTATTTCCTTGTTTACCATTGAAACCACGGCCATAGGCAAATCTTTTATTTCACTTATACTATAGTTATACTGATTTAAATAAGTTCTTTCCTTAAAAAATGGGGGAAAGAAACCATTTTCCTGACGCAAAAAAAAAAGGTGCTTTGCTTGAAATTTGGCTTGAGAGACGGTCCCTGGAAAACCCTGTTCGAAGGAAGCTTTCAAGGCCATGAAATGGAAATCCTGATGAATCCGGAGCAGGCAATGCTTTTGGCAATCTATGACAAGGAAGGCGAGGAAACAGCCGGCGTGCTGCTGCAGGTTTTCTCGGTTTTCAGCGCTGTTGGCGAAACCGAAACCTTCATTGAAAGCCTTCAAAGGGAAGCAGTTGCGCTTTCAAGGCACGATGGAAAGCACACTGCGCAGTTCCTTGCCGTTGCAAGCAAGCCGGCTTACTCCAAAGCCGAAGAGGAAAAAATAGCCTCTTCTGTAGACACCCTTCTTGCCGAAGCAAAAGAAGCAGGGGAAAAAACAGAGACTATCGCAAAGTCCTTTGACTTGCAACTCACGCCGATTGCAAAAAGCAGCTCTGCGGTAAGGCAGGCTTTTTTCAGCCAGCCGTTTGCAATTCCAATGCTTGCAAGGGAAGCAAAAAGGATTGAAATGGAGCAGGAAGAAACGATGATACAGACCGGCACGAAGGGAGCTGCAGTAATACTCGGCACAAACAAAGCAGGAAAACAGGTCAGGGAGCCATTGGAGCTTTTCCAGAGGACAATTGTTTCCGATGGCACAATGGAGCAAAGGGCTGATTTTGTGAGGATAATTGTTGAAAGCTACCTGCTTGGAAACACGCCCGCAGTTGTATTTGATGAAGAAGGCTATTTTTCAGGCCTCAAATACCCAACAAAAAAAATTTCAGAATTACAGGCCTATGGCATCAAAACCGAGCCCATGGGGTTTCCCGTAAAAGAATTCGAAGCAGGAAAAAGCGTCAAGGTAAACATGAACGCAATAAGCCCGGCAGGCTTCCTTGAATTGTTCGGCTGCGGTGACGAAGAAGCAGAGAAAATGCTCTCCCAAGCCCTCAAAAAAGGGAGGGTGGAAACGCCTGAACAGCTTATAGACAGGATTGAATCGCTTGAAGCAAGCGACGCCCAAAACCCCTTTGTGAAAAAACGCCTCCAAAGAATAGTAAAACTAGCGGAAACCATTTACCCGGAACTGTTCGGCGGCCCCAACAACATGGAAGAAATAGTGCAAAGCTGGTTCAAAAAAATCGGCAAGGCAAGCATAATAAGCGTTGACAAAACAGACCCACGGTCTTTGACATTCATCCTGGACAGCCTGACTGAAGAAGCTGTAAGCTTTTTCAGCAGGCAAGACGAAACCCAGAATGCAAAACTCCTGATAGCAATTCCCAGGATTGAAAAAGTTTTCGCCATAAAAGACAGCCTAATACTCAAAGACCTAATAAAAATGCTTACAGAAATGAAAAGATTCGGAATAAGCTTCATAATAGGCGCGGACAAAAGAAATGACATAAGCAAAGAAATAATCCAGATAGCGGAAACAAAAGTCAGCATCATAAAAGAAAACGACGCGGCCATAGATTTCCCAGAAACCAAAAACTACCGCGTGCTGCTAAGGCCAAGCCTAAGCCAGGGAAAAGGAGAGTAAAAGAGCAGGGATTGTTTTTTCTTCTGGTTTGACTTGAGGGGCAATGATAGAATGCAGGCAAGGATAAGGAAAGCCGGGTTGCCGGATGTTGAACATCTAATTGGCCTGTTTCTGGAGTTCAATTCGTTTGAGGAAACGCTGGACCCTGAATTCAAGGCACTTGACGGCAGAAAAGCAGGAGATTTCAAAAGGCATGTTGAAAAATGCGTTAAGGGCAGAAAAGAAGAATTTGTTTTGGTGGCGGAAAAGCAAGGCAGAATCGTTGGCTTGATTCACTGCCAGGAAATGAAAAGGCCGGGTTTTTTCAGAATCAAAAAAACGGGTTTTGTAAAGGACTTGTTTGTTCTTCCCAAATGCAGAAAGCAGGGGATTGGAAAGCTGCTGGTAAAGGAAGCGGAAAAGGAATTCAGGAAAAGAAAGCTGGGCTACGCTTGCCTGACAGTGCTTTCCAACAACAAAAGCGCGCTTAAGGCTTACAAGGCAGCGGGATTCAAGGAAGCAAAAAAAGAAATGAGGAAAAAAATACAGGGCTAATGTGCTTCCCCTGCTTTCCTTCATGGCTTTCTGTTTATCCAGTCTTGCCTGCTGTAGATTGTGATTGTTTTTTGTTTTTGGGCGTCGTAGATTGCAATTCTTGTGATGTTCTGCATTTCAAGGTTCGCACTGTTTTCAAACGCATCCCGAATTGTTTTCTCCGTTTCTTTTTTTGTAAGGGAACTGCCTTTTTTTAGCACTATTACAAGCGTTGCGTCAGAGTAAATGCCCCTGAATTTTTTGCTTTCCCCTGTGATTTTGTAGTAAAGGGTTTTTGGCTTTGAAAGCCTTGAATTCAGGGCAGTTGTTTCAATGAAAAAGTCCTTATAGTAAGGCATTGCGATTGCATCAAGGTAGGTTGTGCCTGTTTTGGTGAAAGGGCTTTTTTTGAAAAAAAATCGTGTCAATTGCCCGTTTTCGGTTTCAGCCATTTCTTTTAGGTCACCTGCGCTCCAGATTGGACCTCCAACGACCTTGTCCGTCAAGGCATCAAGGACAGCCTTGCCATTTTTTTCGGGAAAACGCCTGGCAATCAATGCAATTCCCTCCATTGTTTCAGGTGAAAAACCCGCTTCAAGGCGCAGATTGATTTTTTTCACAAAAGAAATTGTTTCAACGCCAAACTTTTTCTCCAAGCCAGCAAGCGTTGTTTCCTGCACTTTTTCTCGGACAGCCGGAATGGTTTCCCATGAAGAGACCAGCCCTGAAAAAGGCCAAAACGCAAGCGCACAGGACGCAAAAAGCAGGAAAACAAAAAACAATGCCAAAAGCCTTGCAAAACCAATTCCCGCAAAAACCTTAACCATAAAAAAAACCAGGGAAAAGCATATTAAAGCATTTTCCAAAAAAACGGCATTCAACGAAAAAAAAAACAGGGAGGAATTTATCTTTCAGAAAAACACACCCAAAAGAGCCAGATTAACCAAAATTATATTTTTTTATAATTTTGGTTGATGCGGCAAAAAAACAAGGCAAAAAGTAAAAAAGGCAATCCAAGGCTGAACCAAAAAAACCCTTCCGCTACCTTTATTAATTACCTTTTATCCTACTAGTACAATATGCCTTCAAAAAAAGGTTTTATGCAAAATCTTGGCCAGAAAGCCCAATCCGGCTTGGAATACCTTGTTACCTATGGCTGGGCGCTTATTGCAATAGCCACAATCGTAGGCGTTCTCGTGTTTGCAGTAAGCGGCGGCGTAAACTCAAGCATATGCACAACCTTCCCGACCCTTGTATGCAAGGGAATAGCGGCAGACGGCGACACACTTATAATCGTGCTCCAAAACGCCACAGACCAAAAAATCTCAATCACGCCATTTGAAGACATCTGCTTTAACGGAATATGCGGCTACGGCAAAATAGAATACGGCGGCAACACATACAGCTTTGAAACAGTGGAAATAGGCACAGGGGAACAATTCAAAGTAACAGGGGCAGGCCGGGCGCTGGCAAGTGAAATCAGCATAACATACAAAGAAGAACAAACAGGGCTGACAAAAACAGTAACATCACCACTGGGAACAGAGTAGCCGAACTTTTGCCCTAATTTGCCAGTCAGACTTATGCCCGCTGTTATTTTTCTTTTGTTTTGATTTTTTTTCCCGCCATTAGGTCTTTTGCCTGTTCCAGTGTTATGAATTGCAGCGGGTTGATTGCGTCTACGACATAGTGCATTTCGTGGACTTCTTCTTTGGAGGCCGTGTTTTCGGATAGCTGTTGGATTCTTGCTTCGAGTTCGGCTGTTTTTTGTGCGCTTTCTTCAAGCTTTTGCTCGAACCCTTGGGCTTGTTCGCTGTTTGCCGTGCCTGCGCCGAATTGGCCTGTTGCGAGTTTTTCTTCAAGTGCCTTGATTCTTTTGTTCAGGACAATGAGGTTTCTGCCCAGGATTTTTTCGTTTCTTACCACATACTTCATTTTTTGGGCTATGACAAGCAGGCTGCTGTTTAGCGAGCGCGAGTCTTCCTGAAGTGTTCCCAAAAGCATGGATGCCTTTATCGGTTTTTTTTCATGCGGCAAAGCAGCCTCACCTGCTTAATAAAGCGACAAACTAGTATTAAATGATTTTCTTGGGATTTCGGTTTTGAAAAGGGGCGTATTTGTCATTAAAAAATTGTCCGTTGCATAAAATTGTTTTGATGGCTGCAAAAAAGGCAATGGGCATCCTGCTTGACGTTGATTATGTCACAAGGGAAGGCAGGAGCGTTATTCGCTTTTTTGTGAGGGAAAAGCATGGCATTGCGGCTTATGAGGACCCTTCTTTCAGGCCGTACTTTTTTGTTACCGTAAGCGATTTTGAGAAAGCGGAAAAGGCCCTTAAGGAAGCGGTTTTTGGCGAGGGTGTGAGGATTGCTTCTGTGGAAAGGGCGGAAAAGCAGAATGCGGAAAAGGTCCTGAGGCTTGTTTTTGGGAATGTGCAGCAGCTTGTGGTTGCAAGGGCGGATGTCGGCTTTGTGTCTGGTGTTCTTGGAAAGGCCGAGCATGACATTCCTTTTGCAAAAAGGTGGCTTTTGGACAACGGCCTTGAGCCCATGAATGGCATTGAGTTTGAGGCTGAGGGAAAGGAAGCGAAAAATTTTGTTGTGGCGGATGTTGCGGCTCCGGACTTTAAGGTTGGCGCTTTTGATTTGGAGACCTACAGCCCAGGCAGGTTCTCTGACCCGAAAAAGGACCCTATTCTGATGGCTTCTTTTGCTACAGGCAAAAAAAGCGTTGTGCTGAGCTATGGCAAGCGCTTTTCTTCAAAGAAAGCAAGGGTTTTGGCTGGCGAGGCAGAGGTTGTTGAAGGCCTTGCTGAGGCGATTAACGGCGCAGGCCTTGACGTTTTGGCAACCTACAATGGCGATTTGTTTGATTTTCCGTATGTCAAGGAACGCGCTTCAAGGCTTGGGAAAAGGTTTGCGGTTTCAAGCGATGGCTCTGAGCCAAAAGAGCAAAGCAAGGGCAGGGACAATGCCGTGAGGCTTGCCGGCTTGCAGCATTTGGATGTTTACCAGATGCTTCGCTTTTTGTCAAGGTTTGCGGTTGTCAATCTGATAAAGTTTGATTTGGAGAGCGTTGTGGCAAGGCTTTATGGCGTGAAAAAGGAAAAGGTTGCTGCCGTGGAAATCAATGCTGCCTGGGATGCTGACAAAAACGTGGACAGGGTTGCCGAGTACTGTGCCGAGGACTCGGAGTATACGCTGAAAATCGGGGAACAGTATCTTCCTTTGCTGGTTGAATTGTGCAGGATTGTGAAACAGCCGTTGTTTGATGTTGGAAGGGCGAGCGCTTCAATGCTTGTGGAATACCTGATAATGGACAAGTGCAGGGAAATTGGCAGGCTTATTGAAAACAAGCCTGATGAGGCGGCAATACAGCAGAGGCTCATGCACCCGATCAAGGGGGGCTATGTCAAGGAGCCCGAGTCAGGGCTGCATGAAAATTTGGCTGTGCTGGATTTCAGCTCGCTTTATCCCACGATAATGATCAGCCATAATGTGAGCCCTGACAGCCTGGGGTGCAGGCACGAGAAATGCAGGGAGAAGAACGGCGCGCCGAACGGCCATTGGTTTTGCCTGGA
>JBAZQI010000034.1:0-10587 GCA_041645325.1 archaeon | reverse complement strand
TCCTGCCATTTCAATTTTGAAGGATTCACTTCGAGCACTTCAATCATGCTCCCTTAATTTTTCAACCCTAAACATTTTTCCATGGCCTGGAATTACCCAGTCCGCGGCTTTCAGGATTTTTTTCCTGCTTTCCAAAAGCTGTTCCCTGTTCTTGACATAAGGGTCATTGTGCAATAAAAGGCTTTTCCTGCCGGTTTTCTGCTTTTCCCTTTCAGGCCACCAGAAGACATCGCCTGCAATTGCAACAACCCCAAATTCCCTGGTTTCCGCAAGTGCCGCGCAGTGGAACATGTCGTGCCCGGGTGTTTTGATTATTTTCACGCCTGTTCCCGGAATTTTGGCATTGTGCTTTTCAATTTCCCCATTCCATGAGTAAATCTCCGTGCCATCGATGATTCTGGCGTTTTTAAAAAGCCCTGAGAGAAGCGCGTGGTCCAAATGATAGTGGGTCAAAAGCACAAAGTCAACCTTTCGAGCCGGCAATTTTTCTTTCTTCAGCGCCTTCAAAAGAAGCTTCCTGTCAAGGCCAGGGTCAACGACAATGTTCAAGCCGTTGTCCTTAACAAGAACAACCGTTGAAGAGGCAAACTCCCTGCCATTTTCTTCCCTTGCATAGCCCTCAACCAAAACTTTCACTTGCGCAAGGCTCATTTCAAAGCAACCCCTTTTATTTTCTCCAAAAGCACGGGGAATTTTTCATAACCGGCTTTTTCATTGAAATGGCCCGCGCCCTTTACAAGAACAGGCTTAACCCCCAAATGCCCTGCCAATTCCAAAGCCTTTTCTTTCGGAACATAGGGGTCATTGTCTGAATAAAAAACAAAAAATTTTCCGCCATTTTTCTTAATCCTCTTCCAGTCAAATTCCCTTTCAGTAAAGCCCTTGTTTACTTTGTCAAATTCCTGATTGCCAAGCTTTCCCAAAAAACCCGCGGCAAAAAAGCAGGCCTTCACAGGCCTGTCAAGGCTTTCCAAAGCATTCAAAATGAACGCAGGTCCAAGGCTGTGCCCAATCAAAATCGTTTCACCATCCAAGTGCTGTTTGTATTTTTCAAAAACATTGAGCCAAGATTTCAGGCTCTGCCCTTCAGGCGTTGGAAACCTCGGAGCAAAAACCTTCACGCCAAGCTTTTCAAGCTCTCCCCTAAGCCAGGGAAACCAGTTTTCTTCAGGGCTGCCAAAAGAACCGTGAATTATGAAAACGTTCACTTGGATTCCTCTTTGGCAAATTCTTCTTTTGAAATTTCGCATTGCCTCAGTATAGCAAGAAGTGTTCCCGGGTCAAGTCTTTTGTGAAGCGGAACAACTGTTACCAATGCCTTGCCCTGCGTTTTCTTTTTGAGCCTAACATGGCTTCCTTTCCTTCCGGCAATTTCAAAGCCTTGTTTGCTCAAAAACTTTATCAGGCTCTTTCCGGAAATTATCGGGAGCTTCATTTCAAATCAGTTACGCGCTTACTGCAATTGAACAAATCTTTGCCTTTCTCGCAGGATTCTTTTTCAACATCTCTTGGACATCTTCGTCTTCCAAATAAAGCTCTACAGCTTCCTTCAGGTTTCCTAACGCGCTTTTTTCGCTTCTCCCCTGGCTTGTCACTCCAAATTCCGGGCAAAAGGCAACAAAAGCCACTTTGCCTTTTGTCAAAACAGCAGAAAATTTTCGGTCCATTTTATCCACCTTAATACTTGTCCACTTAACAAATATAAAAAACTTTGTTTTAATCCGTCACTCGTAACCAATGCAGGGAGGAGGATTCGAACCCCCGAACGCACTAAGCGACCAGGCTTTTCCGGCTTTTCTTTCATAGCTTCCCTTTCGAGGAAAAGTTTTTCTTTTCCCAGGGCTTTTCTTTGCCAAAGAAAAGGCCTCCTGAACCTGGCAGGTTTGACCGCTTCCCTATCCCTGCGTTGAAACAATTTTGCCAGCAAAACGCTTTAATAGATTGCTCTCGCAGGGCAAACACCAAAAGTTGGTTTTCCCAAAACGCCTCAAGTTCCTATTTTTTGTTGTTTTGGCACAATAACTACCTGAAAGGGCGGGCTTTGTAATTCGGGCCTTCCATGTTGCTCATGCGTTCAGCCAGTGCCAAAAATTGCTGTTCCACTATATTGATGCGCTTGGTCTGGCCCTCAAACTGTTCCATCAGATTGTACATGGCTTTTGTCTGTGTAACAGGCGGCTTACTTTCAATTATCTTGGTTTTCATAACATACTGAATGTTGGAAAGTGGTTATATAGGGATGTTTGCCCAAAAACAGCCTTTTGCTTTGGAAATGCTCCCACTGTGAACTGGCTGCCCTGGTTTGATAACCAGTGCCTCTCCAAAGGGCATATAATTACCGAGATAAATATGGATTTAAAAGAAACGCCAACCTGATTTAAATTGAATCAAGGTTTATCTAAATTTTTTCCATCGCCTTTATCAGTGCATTCCCCTGCTTTGTTCTTTTGAAAATTTTTCCTTTTCTGGCTTTAGGCGTTAAACACTTTACAAGCCCTTTTGCTGAAAGCTCGCTTAATGCCCTGCTAACATGAGAAAGATTAACATTCAAACTCCGAGCCAACATTGACGGAGTTTTTCCTTTATCCAATTCGCTTAAAACGCTTTTTCTATACGCGCTTGCAAAGACATAACTGATTTCGTCCCACTTGCTCATAATTAGCAAATAGAGAAAGCTTTTTATTGATTTTATTACCAAATAATTACATTTAGTTACCAAAAGAGGTACTTAAACGGAATAAAAAGGGGTTAACCATGAAATCAAAAATCTGGGTATCATCGATTGTCCTGGGTTTGTAGATAAATTCCTCTGAAAAAGAAAGTTTTGACTTGAAGTGAAAGATTTTGGGTTTAAATTTTTTAGCTAAGAAATTGGCTTACTATTTTGGATATGACATTAAATCTATTGACCCTTATGAAGTTAGAAACGATTTGGAAATGTATTACCGGCTTTTTTCAAAAGAAAGCGTTGAAAGCAAGCGTTTCTACAATGTTGGAGCCGGTGATTTTAGGCACCCCGCTTGGACAAATATTGACAAGTTGTCCAAATGGTATAAAGAAAGCATTGAGGGAACAAAAGGCCTGGTTGACTTTGATTTGCTTTCATTGAAACCTTTTTCAATAGAAAGCAATACTGCCGAAGTTGTCTACTCTTCCCACACAATTGAACACATTACCAACGAAGCAGCCTTAAACATGTTCAAAGAAAGCTATCGGGTTTTAAAAAAAGGGGGCATTATTCGCTTAAGCACGCCTAACATTGATTTAGAATACAGGGCTTTTAAGTGCAATGACAGGGATTACTTTTATTGGATTGGCGCTTACAGCGAGCCAAAAAACTACCGGCGCATAAAGCTCAATAAGCCAATGTCCAATGCATCAATTCACCAAATTTTTCTGCAACATTTTGCTACCAGTGCATCCGAACTTTGTGCTGACGGTGCAAAGGAACGCATTTCAGATAAAGAGCTTGAAACCGCTTTTGCTGAAAAAGGATACGGCGAAGCACTGGATTACTGCGTTTCAAAATGTTGTCTGTCTGCACAAGAGAGAAACCCCGGTTTTCATGTCAATTGGTGGAACGCAGACAAGCTCAGCAAAATGTTGAAGCAAGCGGGATTTGAAACGGTTTACTTGTCCGGTTTTGGGCAAAGCTTTTGCCCGGTTTTACGGAACACCTGCTTTTTTGACAAAACTGTGCCAAAAGTATCTTTATACATGGAAGCAAAAAAGTAGGGTGCTGGTTGCGCTCGTCCTTTTAAATGCGGCCCTGTTTTTGGGCCTGAAACAGGCCATGCTCCCACTGGGATTCGAACCCAGGTCGTAAGCTAATTGCAAATTGTTTGCGAAGCAACCTTTCTTTTCGCTTTTTTTTGCCAAAGGTTCTTTTCGCCTTTTAGCCGAAGGTTCTTTTCGCAAGCCTTTTCTTGTTAAGAAAAGGCTTTCCGCAAGCTCACATGCTATCCACTACACCATAGGAGCGTGGTATAGTATTTGTTTCAGGGCTGTTTATTTAATTGTTTGTTGGCTGTTCTTTTCCGCCGCTTCCGCCCAGTGCGAGCGCTTTTTCCGTTATGAGGCCGTATACTACTGCCATGGGCCTGCATATGAATAATGCAAGCATTGAGAAAAGCCCTGCAATTGCCAGTGCCTGGGCAAGCCCGAATAAGATTCCAAGCGGCACCACTTTTTCAACAGTATTCAATACCGGGAATTGTTCTCTCATTATCGCCACAATTTTAATTTCTCCCATTACGTCTGTGCTTGTTTCGTTTAGCGTTTTTTCTATTGTTTTCCTGAATTCTGGCCCTTTAAAGTATTCTCTTGTGGCGTCTGCTGTTGCGACAAAGAGCATTACGTCCGGGTCTGTTTTTCCCTTGAGCTTTGTGTAAGCGCTGTTTTCAAGCAAGGCGTTCACTGTGGCAATTTGCGTGTTTACTATGGTGTCTGTTATTGCGGAAGTGATTCCTGGGTTTTTTCCGTTGCTTGGAATTGCGATTTCAACAAAGCTCATTGCAAAGTCGTCAACCTTTCCAAGGTACTGCTCGTGCTCCGGGGCAATGCTTGAGATGAATAAGACAACCAGGCCGATTGAGACAAGCGCGGCTGTTTTTCCTGTTGCTGACCAGTTGGTTCTGGCCGTAATTCTTTTTTTGAGTTCCAAGCGCTTTGTAAACGCTTCTTCAACAGCCAAAAAAATCCCTATTATGTAGAATATGGCGACTATCCAGAAACCCTGCATTGCCGGGAACAAGAGCATTGCAATTGTCAATGCGAAAAAACTTGAAACCCCTGACAAAAGCATAAGGTTGATTTTTTCCATTTTTTTTGCAAATGCCGTTATTATTGCAACCGGCAGTGAAAAAGTAAGCAAAAACAAGGCAACTGCCGGCAAATTTGCAAGAATCTTTTCAAGCACTATGTTGAATTTCAGCGTCAGAAAATCGTTCAGGCTCATGCCTGTCAATCCAAAAAATGCAGCCCACAGCATTGTTGCAGCAAAAATTGCAATTGCCGCTGCAATCTGGATTTTTCCAAAGGCAAGCGCGTCTTCACTTATTTCCATGCTAAATTAATAGTTTTTTGTAATATAAAAGGCTTGCTTTTTTTTCAGGCTTCTGCAAAGCGGTGTTTAATGGCTTTGTTTTGCTTAACTGTTTTCAGCAGAGCACTGTTGCCTTGCCTTCAAAGAGAATGAAGCTTTTTTCGGCTTGTGCAACGATTTTTCCTGGCGCTTCGTGCAATACCGGGAATGCCCTTATGATGCCGGCCCTTTGGAGTTCCCGGATTGCAACCTTTTGCTGGAATTCCGGCATTTTCAATTTTTCTTCAATCCAGCGCAATGCAAAGGGCAGTTCTCCGAATTCTTCGGCAATGGTTTCAAGAACCTGCCTTGCGTAAGGGTTTCTCACCGGCTTTGGCTTGTCCAGCGCAAATATTTCGCTTTGCATTCCTTCTCTTACATATCCTTCGCCGTCTGTTGCAAAGGGCTCTATTGCGTAAGCGTTGCCGTCTTCCAGGGCTGATGGGTTTCCTGTTGCAATGTTTGGAATGGAAGGCGAAGCGTGCTGTTCGTACTGTGCAAGGCCGTGGCCTGAAAGGTTTTTAATCGGGTTAAAGCCCCTGCCCTTGATTGTTTTTTCTATTGTTTCGCCGATTTTTCCAAGCTCTGCCTTGTCCATTGCAATCTTAAGCGCTTCTTCAAGGGCAAGTTCCGCAGCTTCAATCATTTTTGCATGCCTGTTGTCAAAATTCAGCGTAAAGGCTGTGTCGCAAATATAGCCTTCAATATGGCAGCCCAAGTCAACCTTTAAAACATCGCTTTCCTTCAAAACAAGTTCGCAATCGGAAGAAGGCGAAAAATGCGCGGCATTCTCGTTAATGCTCAAATTTACGGGAAAAGCAGGCCTTGCTTCCTTTTCCTTCCCTGTAGCACCGTTGCTGTTACCCTTCTGGCCCCCACTATTAGTATTACTACTACCACCACCGCTCTGAATGCTTTTCTCTATGTTTAAAGCAATTTCAAGCAGTTTTTGCCCTGGCTTAATGCCTTTTTTCGCCTTTTCCACCGCGCTTTTCGTTATTTTGCCTGCCAAAATATAATTTTCCGCTTCTTCTTTTTCCATAAAAAACCACGTTAAAGAGATAATTATGGCCTTAAAACAGCCTAAAATTACTTGCCTTTGGACAACCTTAAAAAACCGACTATTCGCCTTTTCTAAGCCAGGGAGGAAGCTCGTACCCGCCGGCCTTTTTCCCGGCTTCCGCCTCTTCTTCCTGCTTTTTCTTTCTCTTAATAAAACCGCCAAACAACCCCTGCTTTTCCTCGCCCTGCCCCTTTGCCATTTCCTTCATTTCGGAAAACCTTTCCTGAACCGACGCTTTGCCGGCAGGCTTTTTTTCCAAAGCCTGCCCGCCTTTTTCAACAGCAGCTTCAGGCTTTTCTTTTGCAACAGCCTTGGGCCACCAGGAATTTCCCAGGTCCTTGCCCTTAACCATTTCAGCAAGGCCCTCTAAATCCTGGCCCTGCCCTTCGGCCTTGACCGGAGCCTGCATTATTGGTTTTTCTGCTGCAGCCTGCATCACTGGCTTTTCCATTCCTTGTCGAACTGAATCTTTTTCAGGGGCAGTTTGCCTTTTTATAAAGCTCGGCCAGCGTGCTGCTTGCTTTGGTTTTTCTTCTTGTTTTGCCATGGCTTGCATTATTGGTTTTTCTGTTGCAGCCTGCATCATGGGCTTTTCTATTGCCTGCTGTACTGGTTCTTTTTTGGGAATTGTTTTATTTTTCATAAAGCCCGGCCAGCGTGCTGCTTGCTTTGGTTTTTCTTCTGGCTTTGCCGTGGTCTGTATCATAGGTTTTTCCGCAACTGCCTGTATAATGGGCTTTTCTATTTTCTGTTGCATTGAATCTTTTTCAGGAATAGCTTTTCTTTTCATAAGGCTTTGCCAGAGGTTGGCCTGTTTTGTTTTTTCTTCTGGTTTTGCCGTGGTCTGTATCCTAGGTTTTTCCATATTAACCTGCATTACAGGTTTTTCCATTTCCTGTTGCATCGAGTCCTTTTCAGGAACAGCTTTTCTTTTCATGAAGCCTTGCCAGGGTGAAGCTTGCTTTGGCTTTTCCTCCAGCTTTGCTGCAGCCTGCATCATGGGCTTTTCCTCAAAAGCCTGCACAACAGGCTTTGCCTCGGCAGGCTGTTCTATTACAAAAGGCGTTTGCGCCTCGTCATTGCCGTTTTCCTCGGTTTCAACCATCCAGGGCGGCTTTTCTTCCCGCTCTTGTACAATCGGCTGTGGCCAGTTTGGTTCTTTTGCCGTCCTTTCAGCAACCTCCTTCTTGCCTGTTTCAGCCCTTGCCTTTTCCTCAACTTTTTTCGGCACCCTTGGCGCCTTTCCTTTTTTCATAACAAGCAAAAGCACCACCAGTGCAATTGTCACAATGGCAACGCCTTCTATGGCGTAAAGCGGGAAATCACTTGGCTCAAGGTTAAACCAGGCATCCAGCCCAAACGGAAGCCCTGAAATCAGCTGCTTTTGCTCGACAGCAAGGGAAAGCGCCTGTGTTGAAGCCTGTCCGCCTGTGATTATTGTGTTCACAACAAGGGCGTGGGTTCCGACAGAAGCATTCTCTGGAATTGCGAAAGGGCCGAATGTTGCAGGGCAGGGCATTGGAAGGTTTTCCAATGGCAACAGCCCCAAATCGCTTTCAATGGAAATAAATTCAATTGCAGAATCGCATTGCACGGCAATTGTTATCCCGCCGCCCTGCCGTGCACTTTGCGCCGAAAGCGAAGCCTGTGCCGCAGGGCCAACAGGCGTTTCAGGTTGCTTTACTGTTATTTTTTTCTCGCTTTCCGCAATTTGGCCTTCGGCTGTTGCGGCCACAAGCACAGCCTTGAAAGTGCCTGCTTTTGCGTAAACGTGTGTTGCATTGCCGTCAAACGTTTTCTGGTCTGAGCCGTCCCCGAAGTCTATTGTGCAGGTGACCGGCGTGCCCTGCGCTTCACAAATTCCTGAAAACTTTGCGCCAAAAGGCGCATTTCCGGAAGAAGGCCCGTCAAGTTCCAATGTTGCTGTCGGCACTGCCTCACAGCTTTGCCGGACAAAAGTGTAATTGCAGTCCGCTTCCCCAATGCAAACAATTTTTGCGTTATTGTTCAGGTCAATGCCTTTTGCCTTAATGGTTTTCGGGCTGTCAGCGGAAAACTCTATTTCGGTGGCATTGCCATCCAATGAAAGCGGTGCACAGCTGTTTATGATGCCGGAAAGATTTTCTATTCTTGCGCCGCTTGAAAGCGAAAAAAGCTCCTTGCCTGTGACATCAATGTCTTCCAAAAAATTCTGGATAGCAGAATTATCGTCCATTGAAATCGATTTTGCGGAAATAAAAGACGGCTTGTTATCCGCTTTTCCGATGATTTTGCCGTTCTCAAGCACAAGGCCTTCAGACAGAGAAATGCGCCCCGGTTTTCCTCCAAAGCCCTTGATGCTGCTCCCTCCCTTCAAAGTAAGGCTCTTGGCGTCAATCCACTGGATTGTTTGGCTTGGCGCAAAGCTGAATGTTTCAATCCTTGACTCATCCTCCAAATAAATGCCGGAATCCGCTTCAATGCCGCCGCTGATGTTGTCAATATGGCTCTTGCCCTTCAAAATCAGCCCGGAATCGCTTTCCTGAAGCTTTATTGCAGTGGCGCCAAAGCTTCCAATGTTCCGCAAAAAACTCGCGCCTTCCATTGAAATGTTTTTTGCCTCAATGACGCCTGCATCAGAAATGTAAGCGCCGTCCTTGAGCCAAACGTTCCTTGCCTTGATGAAGTTCACTTTCTCCAAATAGCCGCCGGAAAGCAAAACATCGCCCTCAATGTCAATCTGAATCCCGTTAATGCTGCTGCCTGAAATATAGACCGCAACCGCGCCAACCTGCTTTTCCAAAGAAAGGTTCCTGATGCTTTTCCGGTTTTCAAGCGGTGCAAAAGAAATCAAGTAATCCTGCGTTGCGTCAATCCTTTTCTTTATAGCCGTGAGGTTCGCAGGCCTTCCGGAAGTGGCGGCCGACTGATTAATGTCGTGCGAGGTGTTGAAATCGCCTGAAAGGCTGATATCCCAGTTCAAGTCCATTCCCTCCGGCTGCAAGAACCTCAAATCATCGGCAACCTGCACAACGGCATTTTTAAGCTTCCATTCAACAACACCAAGCCTTCCAAGGGTATAATCGCCGTCATTTTGAAGATTAGCCCAAAAAGCATCAATGTCCTTCTGCGTAAAATAATACTTCGTGCCGGTAATGTTACATGTAAGCTTGGTAAAATTGCCATCCCAGCCCCTTTCAACAGAATCACACAATTCATAAACGGCGCTCGCGCTGCCCAAAAAAAGCAGCAAAAGGCAAAACAAGGCCAAAATTCCTGAACGCATCTATTTCATTACTTCTTCTTCAAATAAAATGCTTTCCATTAACCAAAAAACGAGAGCGTATGCTGTTTGCCGCCCTGTATAAGGTCTTCCCTGCTATAGCCAAGCTCGCGCATGACCTTTATCACAGCAGGAACAACCTGGTGCTCAATGTAATAATCCGCGTCATAATTGCCCTCGCTTACATATTCCTGCAATTGCGCCTTGTCGCTGATGCTTTTCCCGCACTTTGTCACAATGTAGCCCACAACGCTCCCCACGTCAATGTCCCTGCCCTTTGCAACAGCCTTTTTTGCCGCAGCCACGTGCGGGCCGATTGCATCATACTTGTCAAGCCTTCTCTTTATCTGCGTCAAAACAACAAGCTCCGAATTCTTCACCCTGCCATCACGCAAATCGCTTATTGTTCTTCTCACAATCTCAATCGCCTTCTCAGGCCTTCCCTCGGACAAAATCATTGCAATGACATTTCGCTGCGTTTCCTTTGCAATCGGCGACCAATCGCGCCTCACATACTCAAAGCCCACAATCTTCAAATTGCCCTGGTAATCCATCAAGGCGTACTTTTTCTTCGCGCCCTCCCCGCTTTCCTTTGTGACAAAAATGCCCCTCTTGAAAAAACCTTCAAGCTCAAGGTTCATCACTCCGGGAAGCTGCTTGTTGATGCCTTCAACAAAAGCACTTACATCAGCCTGCGATTTCCCCTGTGGAATTATCAAAAAAGCGCTGTCCGTATCTGTATAAAGCAATTCAAATCCGGCTTTTTCGACCTCGCTTCCAACCCACTGCACATACTGCCTTGCCCAAGCCGTAATTGCGGACGCGCATTCCCTGCTGTAAAACCTGCTCCTGCTGTAGCCAAGGTAACCGTAAAAAGAATTCAGCAATATTTTCAGTGCCTGCTGCCTTGCATTCAGCAAAATAAACCTTTTGTCCTTCTTGTCCAGGGCCTTTGCCTCCTTCTTGATTTTCATCCTTTTCTCAAACAAGCTCTTGATAATTTCCGGCACAAGCCCTTTTTTCTCCAGGCAAAACCAATGGCCGTTCGGCGCACCGTTCTTCTCCCTGCATTTCTCGTGCCTGCACCCCAGGCTGTCAGGGCTCACATTATGGCTGATCATTATCGTGGGATAAAGCGAGCTGAAATCCAGCACAGCCAAATTTTCATGCAGCCCTGAC
>JBAZQI010000033.1:0-10721 GCA_041645325.1 archaeon | reverse complement strand
TACAAGCCCTCTCAAACCTTTGCACGCGTTTTTTTCAGCCCTTGATTGTGCCATAGTACATGTTTTCTATGGGCAACATGTATATTCCTTTTCCTGCTTCCGCAAGCCTCGGGTTTGCGTAGTATTCCAATGGCAGCGCGTAGTAGATTATGCGTTCGCCAATGCCTGACGTTACGATAAGCGGAACGCTTGTGTTCAGGTCATACCCCGGCCTGCTCATTTCTGTTCCAAAGTCCAATGAAAGCACTTCGTTTGTTATTCCGCCTGAAAGGGTTTCAACAACGGCAAAATCCTGGCCTTTGAAAATGTACACTGGCAGTGCCCTTGAAATCCCTATTATGAGCGGGTGGTTTCCGCTTGGCTCAGTCTGCATTGTTCCTGCAAGAATCGGCTTTCCTTCTATGCAGTTTACCATGTCGCAGAACGTGACCTGGTTTGTGTCAACAGGCTTTACGCCCAGCAATTCGTCAAATGAAACCATATAATCGCCGTCTCTTCTTGACCAGGGCCCAAGAGCCCTGTTTGTGTCATCTTCAGGGTTTTTGTCCTTTGTGTAAAGCAGGTGGTCGTGCGGCCCGAGTTTTGTTCCCGCATCCCCTGTCCAAATCAGGACGCCGCCTGTCGGATTTGTGGCATAATCAATGAACGCCCTCAATTGCTTTGTCTCAATTTCCCTTGCCCTGTCCACTATCACAATGTCATAGTTTTTCAGAACACCGTAGCTTACATTGTTAACATGCTGTTTGTCCGCGTGCACGGAAAGAAGGCTTGGGTCTGCAAGAAGGTATTCAAGGCTTCCGTTGTCCTCAAGCCCATTTCCCGTGATTACAGGGTTTCCAAGGCCCGAATCTCCATAAACAATGAGAACCTTTGGCCCGCCTGTTGCAAAGGTCTTAATGCCCCAGTAGGCATCGCACCATGCCTCCCCCGCAAGCGGCAGCTGACTGCATTTCATTACTCCAGTGAATGTGAGCACGAAAAGCAACGCAAAAACAAGTGCAATCAGGATTGCGGCGCGAATGCCCTGCCGTGCCATTGCCGAAGTATCCAATCCAAAACGCCTTCCCTTTTTCCTTAACTGTATGATTTTTATAGCTTAACAAGTATTAAAATCTTTATAATAAAGCATTCAATCCTCTTTTTGTGAGGTTTCGGTTATATGGTCAAATTGAACAGGGGCCCTGCTGTTTCAGGGCCAAGCAGCGGCTTGGGCATTGTCCGCTTTTTTGACGCTGACACATCAGGCCCAAAGCTCTCCCCTGAATTTGTCATAGGCATTGCCATCGCCCTAATTGCCGTTGTCCTGATTGCAAAGGCCCTCTTCGGCTAAAGCCTTTTTTGCCCTGCAAAAAAGCCTTGGGAAACTTGCTTCGCAAAGCCTTTCTTTCTGAAGAAAGAAAGCCTTGGGAAAGAAAGTTTCCCGGTTTTCGCCAGCCTTTGCTAAAGGCTGTGGGAAAGAAAGCCTTGGGAAAGAAAGTTTCCCGGTTTTCGCCAGCCTTTGCTAAAGGCTGTGGGAAAGAAAGCCTTTTTGCTTCGCAAAAAGAAGCCTTGGGAAAACCAAAATTGCTGATACAATTTTAAGCCTTTTTTTGCGGTTGGTTTCGCCTATTTTTTTGCCAGCAGTTTTTTTATTTCTGTTGTTGTTTCGTCAAATTTTTTTTCGTTGATTTTTGCAAATGTCCGCATTATTAGTTTTTTGTTTATTTGCATTATTTTGTCTGCTTTGATTCTGCTTTCAATTGGCAGGTTTCCTTCTATGAGGTCTTTTTGGCTTAATTGCACTGAGTATTCCGCTTTTTGAATATTGGATGTAATCGCGCAAACTATTATATCATCGGATTTTGAGTTGTAGTCGTTATTTGAAACAATCAGGGCTGGCCTTATTTTTGTTTCTGAAAAATCGGAAAAAGGGATTTTTACCCACGCTATTTCTTGCTGCTTCATCGCGTTTCCCCGCTGGCAATTTTATCCCATATTGCGTCTTCTTTGCTCCAAGCTTTTCTCAGGGCTTCAAGAGATAGGACAGCCCATGCCTTGTCTTCTTCAAGAATCTTTTTTACAACGTCAGACTCTTTTTTTAGGATAAGCTCATCGCCTTTTTCTATTAAAATAAGCGCTTCTTTCGGCTTCATTTTTAAATTTTCCCTCATTTCCTCAGGAATCACAATCTGCCCCCTGGGATTCATTAAAACTGTTCTAATCCGCTCATTCATACTAATCACCCTAATCATACTGTTCTTATAAAGGGTTTTAAACCTATTGCCTGTTTCTTCCCCTCATAGCGGTTTGCTTATTATGCCGTCAAACATGCCTTCTTTTTCCGCCGAGCTTTCCCAGCGCTTTTCTGTTTTGCTTTCAGCAAATTTTCACTTTAAGCATTTGCTCGTTTTCTGGCACTAGTTGTATGTTTCCTCCTTTTTTGAGCTTGTAGAATCTTGCCAGGTCCGGTGGCATTGTTATTGCAAGGCTGCCGCCGGTTGAAACGATTTTTCTTGCAAAGCTGAATTGTTTCCTTGCTTCTTCCAATGTTTTGTCAACCATTTTTCCTGTTGCGAATTTTTCTTTGCAATTGCTGCATTCGTAAATCGGATTTTCTTTTATCGTAATTGCGCCGCCGAACATTTGCAGGCTGGTTTTTGACAGCTTTGCCTCGCCTTCGCAGACAGGGCATTTTATTTTTGTTTTGAAAACCATAAGTCAACCTCCTTTTTGCTTGATTCCCACAAAGTGATTACAATAATGCTCTTTTTGCCCTCGGCTTTCTGAACTGTGAAGAATTTGCTTGCGATAAGGCCGATTGTTTCAAAGCAATCTTTTCCATATCTCTTATCAAAACCTTTCCCGATTCTCACTTCTTGTTTCTTGATTATCATTTCAAGCTCGGTTCTTGAAAAGCCGTAAAGCAAAGCTCTTTCCGCAAACCTTTCCATCGCATGCTGCGTCCAGAAGACTTCCACTATAAAATCACTACAATAATTAAGATGCAAACGTTATTTAATGCTTCTGTTTTTGTAGTGAAAAAGTAGATAAGCCTTTCTTTCTGTTGAAAGAAAGCCTTGGGAAAGAAAGAAGCCTTTTTTTGCTTGGGCAAAAAAAAGCCTTGGGAAAAAACCCCTGATGGTGGAAGCCTTTTTTTCGCCAAAAAAATTTGTTGCGTTAGCGTGCCTGCCAGGCATGCCTTTTTTCCGTCTTTTGCCCCTTTAACGAGTTTGCCCTGCCGACAATGTTGTAGGCAAGGTCAAACAAGAAAACCGCCAGAAAATATGCCGGGTTTCCCGCAAGAACCGATGCTGCCATTGCCCCGATTTCAAGCGATGGCCTTTTTTCCGCAACCCATCTTGCGGCTCTGTTGCGTATTTTTCCCCTGTCCACAGCGTCGTTCAGCTTTTCGTCAATGTATCCAAGGGCAATGAAAAAGGCAACAATTCCTGTGTTTATGGGCGGCAGGCCAAGCGCAATGGCCGTTGCGAGCAATGCGGCTATCGCAACCTGGTGCGGCCTTGCGTCAATTTTTCCCGCAAGAAGCATTCCTATTGTAAGCGCGATTATGAGTGTTGCAAACTCAGCCGAGCTTGCCGCAAGAAATCCCGCAACCAGCCCGTATGAGGCGCCTGTGGCAAGCCCGAGCAATTGCCTGCTTTTCCAGGCCTTTTTGTCAACAATGTCGTCCGTTGCCTTTGTGAGGGCGCCGCAGGCAAAGACCAGCAGGCAGCCAAGCAATGAAATCACAGCAATCCCTTTTCTTTGAGTGCCGCTGCAATGAGCGGCAATGCTATTGTTGCGTCGCAGTTTACCTGCACGCTTTTTGCCTTTTCCTTTATCTTGCCCCAGCTTTTGGCTTCCCTTGTCTGTGCGCCGGAAAGCGAGCCGTCAAACTCGGAAGCAGTGGAAATGTAGGCTGCAAAATCAAGCCCTTCCCTTATTATGTTTGCTCCAATAATGTGGTGCTTTGATATTCCGCCCCCGAGGATTATTGCGCCTGTTTTTTCAGCGCACATCACGATGTCAGCAAGCTCTTTCATGTCCTTTGTCACATCCATAACGAAATCCCTATGTTCTTGCTTGAAGAAATGCATCTGCAATCCGATTGCCCCGTCGGTTATGCCGGGGCAGAAAACCGGGATTGAATTTTTTGCGCACCAGTGCAAAAAGCTTTCTTTCGGCAGCTTTCCGCCAATGAATTCAATCAGCTGGCTTGGGCTCACAGCCTTTTCCTTTCCATAAAGTTCCAAAAGCCATGCCTGCATTTTTTTTTCAAGCAATTCAAAACCCTTTGTTTCAACAAAAATGTTCCCTATCCTGTTCACGCCCTTGCGGTGCAGTTCAACGTCATCGGCATTGAATGTTCCAATTGTGTAGGGCATTGCGCTTTTGATGATGTCGTGGTCCACGCTTCCGGCTGTTGTCACGATTGCGTCAACAAAGCGCTTTTCGCACATTTCCCTCACAATGCCCCTTAGGCCCGAGGCCATGAGGTTTGCGGTAAAGCCAAGAAAAACGGTGCATTTTTCCTTTTTCATCTGTTCTATTATTTCAACCGCTTCCGCGAGATGGCTTGCCTGAAAGCCGCATGCCTTCATTCCATTAACCAAATCGCCCGCTGAATTTTTTTCCTTCAATTCAATGTCCTTGATTTTTTCCAATTTAACACCCCGTGCTTTTGCATTCGGCTATTTTTCAATTTGCAGCGCGAATTTTCTTTCAAACAGCTTTTCTTCCGGCTTCTTTTTCGTGTCCAAAAGTTCAGTGGTTGTGCTTTCCTCTATTTCCTTCTTGTGCTTTTCCAAAAAGGCAGGGTCAGAGCATGCAATCCTGAGTTTTGCCTTTTGCCCCGGTATGAGCTTTGCCTGTTTTCTCAAATCCTGTATTTTTCTCCTGAGCTCCTGCAACTCCCAGTTTTCCCTGAGCTCTTCATCTGCCTCAATATTAAGGAACAATCTTGCGCCGGCAACCTCTTTTTCAGCAAATTTTCCCTTGCGCGGTTTTTTGCAGTCAAACAGCACTTCCTGGACATTGCAGCTGCTTTCAAGCGCCTTTTTTGCCCTGTGCAACTCTTTCCCTGTTTTTGAAACAATCAAAAGCGAGCGCAGCGGCCACCTGAGCCTCAACTTGTTTTCTTCGCGCATTGCAAGCACTGCCTGCGTTGCCTGTTTTGCCTTTTCAAATTCCTCTTCAAGCTTTTTGTCAATCATTTTCTTGTCTGCCTGTGGCATTGAAAGCAAATGCACCGATTCAGGCATTTTTTCGGATTTAACATGCTGGTAAAAGTATTCGGTAATGTGCGGCGTTATTGGCGCAAGAATCCTCAAAAGCCGGTCAACAACATAAGACACTGCCTCGCTTACCTGTTCTTTTCCTTCGCCCGAAGCCCTTTCCCTGACGAGCTTTATGTAGGTTCTGCTCAGTTCCTCCAAAACAAATTCCTCTATTGCTGCAGTTGCCTTGAAGAAAGCGTACTTGCCGTAAGATTCCAGCACTGACTCAACAAGGCTTTCCGCCTTGCTTACTATCCACTTGTCCTCTGTTTCAAGGCTTTTCAAATCAAGCTTTTCGGCTTTTTCCAAATCAAGGTCAAGGTAAAGCAAGGCGTAATTGAACGTGTTCCAGAGCACGTTGAAAAAGCGTTGGATATCCTTGAATGCATCCCAGGAAAAGCCAAAGTCTTCGCCCTTGCTTGTGCCCACAAGGTAATAGCGCAAATAATCCCTTGAGTATTTTTCAATTATTTCCTTTGGCTGGACAATGTTGCCCTGGCTTTTTGACATTTTTTTCTTTTCAAGGTCCAGGACAATGCCGTGCACCAAAATGTTTTTGAACGGCGCCTTTTCAAAGCAAATCGTCGAAAGAATCAGCTGCGAGTTCCACCATCCCCTGAACTGGTCCGTTCCCTCAAGGTTCAAATCAGCCGGCCAGAATTCTTCAAGCTGTTTTTCTTCGGTGGGGAAGCCGAGCGCCGCCCAGCTGCTTACGCCCGAATCAAACCACACGTCCAAAATTTCCGGAACCCTTTTCATCTTTCCGCCGCAGGCACAGTTCCACTCTATTTTGTCAATTCCCGGCTTGTGCATGTCAATCTCTTTTGCCTTGGAAAGCTCCTTGAGCTCTTTCCTGCTTCCCACAACTGCCTTGTTTCCACACTTGTCACAGACCCAAATAGGCAATGGTGTTCCCCAGTACCTTGCCCTTGAAATCGGCCAGTCGGAAATTCCTTCAAGCCAGTTGTGCATCCTGTCCTTCATCCATGCCGGAACCCAGTTCACTTCCTTGTTCAACGCAAGCATTTTTTCCTGAATGCTCCTTATCTGCAAGAACCATTGTTCAACCGAAAGCATCAGCAGCGGGCTTTTGCAGCGCCAGCACACAGGGTAATCGTGCGTGTGCTGGTGCTTGTAAACAAGCATTCCGTCTTCCTCCAAATCCTGGATTATTTCCTTGTCAACAACCCTGCATTTCTTGCCCGCATACTTTCCCGCTTCTTCCTTGAGCAAGCCGTTCATTCCGACAGGCGAAATTGCGGGCAGCCCTGCTTTTGTGCCTGCGTCATAATCTTCCTTGCCGTGCCCCGGCGCGCAGTGCACCAAGCCAGTGCCTTCTTCAAGGTTCACATACCTTTCGCTCAAAATCACCCTGTATGCCTTTGGCATTTCAGGCAATTTAAGTTTCCTGTGCAGCGGGTTTTCGTAAACAATGCCTTCAAGCTCTTTCCCCTTGACAACCTTTTCAATCGCATAGCCCGCCCCGGCTGCATCCATCAGGGATTGCACCTTTTCGTTTGCAACAATCCACGTTTGGCCATTGCTCATTTTCACAAAGGCATAATCAAAGTTTGGGTGCGCCATTACGCCCGTGTTTCCCGGCAAGGTCCAGGGCGTTGTTGTCCAAATCACAAGGAATGTTTCCTTCAGGTCCTTTACCGGAAACTTGACGTAAATGCTTTCATCAGTCTGCTTGGCATACTCAATCTCGTTGAATGCAACAACAGTTTCGCAGCGCGGGCAGATATGCACAGGGTAAAGCCCCTTGTACAAAAGCCCTTTTTCATCAGCCTTTTTGAAGCTCCACCAGATTGCCTCAATGTAGCCATCATCCAGGGTCAAATAGGGGTTTTCCCAGTCCATCCAAACGCCAAGATTGTCAAACTCCTGGTTCATTACGCCTATGAATTCCGTGGCAAAATGCCTGCATTGCGCAATGAACTTGTCTGCACCGTATTCCTCAATCTGCTTTTTGCTGTCAAAGCCAAGCTTTTCCTCAACCTTTTTTTCCGTTGGAACCCCGTGGCAGTCATAGCCAGGCCTGTCAAAAACGTTAAACCCCTGCATTCTCCTGCTTCTGATGGCAACATCCTTCAAAACCTTGTTCAGGGCTGTTCCCATGTGAATATGGCCTGTTGCATATGGCGGCCCGTCCATAAAATAATAAGCCTGCTTTTGCTTTGCGCTTTCCTTGCGGACCTTTTCAGGAATGCCCTCTTTTTTCCAGTGCCTTCGCACCGCTTCCTCTTTTGCCAAATCAAAGGGCTCCAAAAGCTTTTTTCCAGCCATTCTCAACTACCCTGAATATCTTCTCCTGATTAATCCTTTTAAAATAATTCCATTTTTTTGGCAAAAAAGGGCAAAAATAGTGCCAAACGGCCCTGTTACGCCTTTTGCCGGATTTCCTGCAAGCTTCACAAGCCTTCCGCAGCCTTAATGGCTTCCTTTGCCAGAGCCCTGACATTGAGCGTTATCTCACCTGATTCAAGGCCCTGCAGGGAAAACCATTTCATTTCATGGTGCTCTGCAAGGTTAAGCTTTTCCTTTCCCCTCTTTGCCCTGCAGAAAAAAACAAAGTCAACATGGTGGTGCACTTCTTCCTTGCCCTGCTTTATGAGCTCCAACTGCATTTGGTGCGGCATCAAAAGAACAGACACGTTTTCATCAGGGCAGTCAAAAGCAGGCCTGCTCAAAACCTCAACTTCCAGGCCAACCTCTTCCAAGATTTCCCGCCTCAAGGCTTCCTCCGGCGTCTCATGCGCCTCAATATGCCCGCCAACAGGCAGCCACAAGCCAAGCTTCCTGTGCCTGACCAAAAGCACTTTTCCGGATGAAACAATGAAGCCAGATGCAACAAAATCCTTCCTCATAAAACTGATGGGTCCGGGAAACCTTTTAAGAAAAGGTTTACGAAAATTTCCGTCCCCTGATGGGTCCGGGAGGATTTGGACCTCCGACCCTTGGTGTATAAGACCAATGCTCTGCCAGACTAAGCTACGGACCCTAGCCGTCACGCCCGGCTGGTGCGGGTGCCATCTTCGCGCCTTTGAGGCGCTCGATGCCACATGCTCCCTTCGGTCGCACACGGTTAGAAGATTTTGATTGGCAATTAATTAGAATGCGGAATTCTTTAATAATTTAATCAATTTTGCGCTTTTTGCAGCCGAATGCCCCAATGCTTGCCCCCACGCCCTTGCGGCTTTTCCGCCAGCCGTTAAGAATAAAAAAGAAGGGAAAAAAGAGGCAAAAGCCCCCAATTCACTTAATCGCCTTTTTCAGCTCCTGTGAAATCTTTTTCAGCTCTTCTCTTGAGTTTGTCAAAAGGCTTATGCCGACAACTATTGCCAGCACTACTGCGAATGACCAAATGAACGGCGTCAGGAAAATGTTCAGCAGATTGACTATTGTGTCCGCAATTTCTTTTCCCAATACCATGGCCAGGGCAATAATGCCTGCGAAGATGAGGATAATTGCTTCTGTCAGCGCGCCAAGCAGCTTCTTCATCTTAAAGGTCGATGTTTCAATCCAGTTCCTTGCATACCTTGCAACCAACAGGCCCGCAACGACTAAAACAAAGGCGCCTAGGAGCGCAAAGAACACAGGCATGGCGTTGCCCGGGCCCTTGACAAACAGCAGTTGGAGGTATTCGCTGAAAATGGCCAAATTCAGCTGGTTGACTGCCTGCGCCAGGAACAACCCTATTATGTACCACTTGGTCAGGCTAGCCGCCAGGCTGGAAATTTCCTTTCCGCCGATTGCAGGCGTAAGGTTCTGCTCATCAATCCAGCTGTCAACCTTTGTGCTCTGCAGTACAACTTTCACAATTCTTTTTGCGGCAAGCGCCAGAAACACGCCCACCACCACAAGCACAATGGCCACCACCACATTCGGAAATGCCCTGACAAACTCATCCACCAAATTTTTCCACATGTCACCGAGCGAACCAATAATGTCCCCTATAATTGTATCAGCCATTAACGAATCACCTGATTGAACCTACAAAGCCTTTTGATGTTTTTAAAGCTTTTGCAAGGGCAAACGCCGCATCAATCTGCCTATTGACATTCTAAACTCTTCAATAGTGGAGTTGTTTTCGATTGTGCAATCCGCCATTTCAATGACCTTCTTCAGTTCAAAGGCCGTTGAATCATGCCTGTCCCTTTCAAAAAACTTTTCCTTTGTCTGCCCGTCGGCAGCGCTTTTCCTTTCAAACCTTTTCTCTGGCGATGCCTTTATCGCCACAAGCCTGAAGCCCTGAATCTTTTTCCTGAAGAATTCAATTTCGGAAACAGAGCGCGGCCCGACAAAAACAACCTTTTCCAATTTGTTTTTCAGGGCCTTTTCAAACACCCTTTGCGCCACAACATCATCGCCGAACCTTTGCCTGAGCTGCTTGCCCATGCGCGACCTGTTCATTTTCGTGTCCTCCTTGCCCTGCTTTGCAAGCTCAAGCGCAAGCTCGTCGCTCATCACAAGCTTTTCAAAACCGTACTTTTCAGCCAAATAGTCTGCGGCCGCATCCTTGCCGCTTCTTGCAAGGCCGGTAAAAGCAATTGCAATCATGCAAAGAAAGAGAAAACGAAAGTAATTAAGAACATAACCAGTGAATTGTAATTTACCCCGTCGAATGGTGATTTGCCCATGAGGAAATTTGTGCAAAAATCAAACCTTGTTAAAAGAGGGCTTGCTTTTAAAAAACACGGCAAGCTTAGGATTTCCAAAGGCGGTTATTTTGTTTTGCGGGCTCGCAGGCTTTCGCATGCAAAGCAGCTTCCAGTGCTAATAAAAGCGTCTGTTCCCACAAGCCGGTCAAGAAATGTCCTTTTCGTTTGCAATGCCGGAGTTGACACTTCCATTGATGCCTGGGAAGAATTTGTAGAACTCGCATCCAAAAAGCCAGTTACTGCTAACCTTATTTTGAACAATGCTGGCGCGAGTAGATGGCCGGGGCCAGAATTAAAAAGGGTTGTCCTGGAATCAGATTTTGTTGTCCCAATCGGCCCATTTGCAGCCCAAAAATGCAGTTCCATTATATCCAAAGCTAAGCATGTAATGAGCCCGCAAGTGCTTCCTTTTGGGGCTGAAATTTCTGACTTTGATTGGCATACCCTATTCAGAAGAGTGGCAAATCAAGCCCTTGAAACGATTCGGGCAAGCCTGGAAAAAGAAGAAA
Source organism: archaeon (assembly GCA_041645325.1). Lineage (GTDB taxonomy): Archaea > Iainarchaeota > Iainarchaeia > Iainarchaeales > JAFCCL01. The sequence goes on along the minus strand of JBAZQI010000033.1, from coordinate 293 downwards.
AGGGAAAGTAACGCCATAAAGCGTTACTTCCTAAAAATCGCTTTTTTTTTTGGATTATATTTTCATTTTGGCGAGCCGCGAGCGAGCTTGCTCTATCGAGCGCCTCAAAGGCGCGAAGATAGCTTGCACCCCGCAGGGCGTGCTCAGACCAGCCGGCTGTGTCGGCTATTACATTCCCATTCCACCCATGCCTTCCATGCCGCCCGGCGGCATTCCTGGACCCATGCCCTTGTTCTTGCTGCTTCCCGCAATTATGTCGTCAATGCGCAGAATCATTTCAGCAACTTCCGAGC
>JBAZQI010000032.1:0-10853 GCA_041645325.1 archaeon | reverse complement strand
CCGGATCAGCGAAGAAGCTGTGCAGACCCTCGGTTTCAAGGTAGTAAGAGGGGCAGTCAAAGAAGCTCTTGGTACTGCAGAAATCGTCAAAGTCTGACCTGAAGTCGGCTGTGTAAGCGTCCTCCATGAGGTTTGCATTAAAGCTGATGAGCTTTTGCACCTGTTCAATCTGCGAAGCCGAATAATCGCCTGCCTCAAGGAACTGCACAAGCCTTTTGGTGTTATAAGGCTCGCATTCCGCAATTCCCGCGGCGCCGATGAAAAGCGTTGCCTTTATGACGTCATTGCCCGCATCGCTGTTGCCGCATCCGCTGCACAATATGGGAACAATGCTTGCGTCAATGGTATATTCGCCTTCCCCAATTCCTGCAAGGTTGCATGACTCGGTTACCTTGCTTATCAGGCTGAACTGCCTTGTGCAGCTCTTCACGACACTGCTGCCTTGTTTCAGGTAAATCCTCAGTTCGGCGTTCATTGACTGCGCGTTGTTGCTTTCCATGGTTACCGCCACATTGACGTCGCTTGAGCCCACCCTGCTTGCCTGAATCCTTGTAATGCCAACATCCTGCCCTGTCTGGACAAGCTTCTGTTCCTCAACTGCAACTGCCGCCGCGCTTGTCGGGCAGTCAAACGGCCTGTTTGACTCAATGAACTCGCGCAGCTTCTGCACCTTTTTCAGCACCTCTATGCTGAACTGCGTTGCATCACAGTAAATGTAATCCGGGTTTGACTCGTCACAGCTGTTCTCGTTTATTTTTGCCCAGTCCCAGTTGAACGAAACCTTTGGAACAGCATCCGGCCCGGTGACGCCTACAAGGTTGCCGAGCGTGCAGTTTGATATGGGCCTTAAGTCGGGCTTCACGGTCATCGGGTCAAAGGCATTGAACTGCAGCCTGAACCTTTCCTTGTCGGCTTTCCTCTCCTTTATTGAAAGCGAGGGCGTCTTTTCTTTGTCAAGCTCGTATTCCGTTTCATAAACAAGCCTTTCACCGTCAACCCTCAGAACCCTGTACAGCGGCGTTGCCGGATCCTTCTGCACCACGCCTCCGACATTCAAAAAGCCAAGCTTTCTCTTCTCAATGCTCAATCTTGGGTCGGCGGCGTTCGGCGCAGTGCTTGTTTCCTCCAAATCCTTGACGATTATGTCGGTTGAAGGCGTTTCCACAAGCTTGTCGTCCTCAAGCGTTGCCCCCGGCATCAGGAGCGCAATGCCCTTGTAAACCAAATCATCATGTATTGTGGTAAAGCTGAATTCATCCTTGTCCTGCATAAAATAAGCAATCGCCGTTCCGACTATGAAGCCCTGCAGGCCCCAGCTTAGGAAAGAACCCTTGCCCATTACAGCCTTGCCAATTCCACCTACAACGCCCCCAAGCAGGCCAGTCACGCCCCCCTGCTGGCCTGTGCCGAAAAACAGCCCTGTCGGAGCCGCCGTCCAGTCCTCTGCAGGCGCCTGGTTTGCTGTTGAGGCAGATTGCACCTTTCTATACATTCCGTCATCGCCTTCCTTGTAAACGTCACCTGTGTCCTTTACTATATATACGCTGCCGTCAGGGGCAATCCATTCCTGCCCGGCCGGGCGACCTGTTATGGTATTATAGGAGCCATACGTAGTGCCTATCGTTGATCCAGCCGGCGGGTAAACATCAGCCTGCCCTGCCGTTCCGCCGCTTGTGATTGTTGATTTATTGTTTATCCATTGGTTGTTTTCCAGGTATGTGCGCCAGTATGTTCCGGTTTGGTCTCTCCAGTATATTTCGTTGTCTGTTTGGGTTATAACATTGCCGCCGCTTTCTCCTATTTCTCCGGCAACGTCGTTTGCTGTTTTGGCATTTTGTGTTCCGCCTGCTGTCGTGCCTGATGCTGGCTGTCCTGATGGCTGTGTCGTTCCACCGCTTGTGCCTGTTGTGTTGTAGTTTACCCATTGACCGTTTTCCAAGTACGTGCGCCAAGTTACCCCTTTTGAGTCTGTCCATTGTATCTCTGTTGAATCGAGTTGGGTAATGCTGCCGCCGCTGTTCTGAATTTCTAAAGCGATATCATCTGCTGTTTTGGCATTTTGTGCTGTTCCGCCGCCTGTTGTTGTAGTTGCCCCTGTTGGCGTGCCTGTTGCCGTCTGCCCGGCTGGCTTGTTTCCTCCGGTAATGCCGGTCCATACGCCTCCAAGCAAATCTGCAGGTGCCCTAATCACGCCGCCTATGACAGCGCCTACTGCTGCAAGTGGATTGCCTCCGCTGCCGCCTGTTCCTCCTGTTGCAGGTGCCGCAGGCTTTGGGGCATTTGCCGCTGGAGTTGCGGGCTGTGCTGCTGCAGGCTTAGGATTTACAGTATTTTCTGCTGTCTGTGTGGCATTGGGCTGGCCTGTCCAGAAGCTTGTTCCCTTGTCGCGCGTGAATCCCCCTATGAGGCCTGTTACCAGGCCAACGAGTGCGCCTGTTTTCATTGCTTCGACCAAGTCGCGCTCGTCGAATTTCACGTGGGCAGTAACAGGCTTGTCATAACAATGGTTTATCACTTCAACCGTGTCATAGCCGTCGTAAGGGTCGTTTGGGTTATCAAAGACGTCAAACTCATACCTTGAGAGCTCAATGCAGCCTGAGGCAAGAATCCTTGCCCTTATGGTCTTGATGAGCTTTTCCTGAACCTGGTCAGTGCCCTTTGCGTAAACCTTTATCGGGTACTGCCCTGGAATATTCTTCTCTGCAAACACATCTACTTCCTTTGAGTCCGTTTCCCCAAGCGAAAGCTTTTCATTGTTCACGGTGAGCTCGGAGTCAAGCCTTATTTCGTTTCTTGCGCCGCAGCCCACTGTTTGAATCACAAGCTTGTCGGACGCTTCCGGCTTTATCAAAAGAACGTCCTTGCTGAACGCAATGCAGTCAATGAGGTTTACTGTGACAATCTCGGCGTAAAGCTTGTTCGAGAGCTCCTGTGCCTTTGACTCGGTGGGGTTTTCGGCCTTAAACACAATGTTTGCAATTCCCTTGCCGTTCACGCCCCCATTGGGCGAGAACTCAAGCACCATTGCAATTTTTTCCTCAGGCCCAAGTATGCCTGCAAATTTCTTCGCATAGCCAGAGCTCAACTCAATCGAGTTTTCGGCTGTCCTTATTGAAAAGTTGCCTGTCTGGTTTGACTGCCATTCAACCTGCGCCGAAATATTTCTCAATGAGACAGGCGCGCCTGAAATGCTGCAGTTGTTCTGGGCCTCAAGCTGTATTTCTATCGGGTTTCCTTCAGTGCTGCCTTTCCATTCCTTTCTCGTAATCGTGAAACACGTGGGGTCATCAACTTCACCGCCCAGGCCAATGCTTATCTTTACAGGCACGGCCTTGGTCCACTCGCTTCCCAATGCTTCCATTGTAATTTCAAGCTCAGCCTCAAGGCTCTTTGCCTGCTGTATCTTTTTGCCTTTCTCCGTAAGGAAGCCCCTCAAATAAAGCTCCTTGATTTCCCCCGCTTTCACGGTTTCGCCAACATATGCATAAAGCCAGTTCTCCATTTTTTCCTTGTCCGCAAGGCCGTAGAGCTGGCCGTTCAGCTTCATGCTTTTAATCTTCAAATCAAACGAGGCCCTGTTTTCAACGGTGAAAATGTTCTGTGACTCAAATTTTGTTTTTGCGTTGAGCGCGACGCCTATTGTCTCAGGCTTTACCAGTATAACCTCCGGGTTTACCTCCAGTGTTTTCTCAAAGCCGGCATATCCCGGCTTTCCGACTGTGAGGAAAAGCTTTTCGCCGGGCTCAAGGGCCGGAAGTAGCAGCATTGCAATTCCCTTTGCATTGGTATACTTTTCAGCTATCACGGTGCCAAACCTGTCCTTTGCCTTTGCCAGCGCGTTTTCAATTTCGGCGCCTGTGCCATTGTCTTTCGCCGTAACCGTGATGCCGTTTTCCATTCCGCTTGGAAGCATTTCCGGAACAACCGTTACAGCAAACTCCTTGTCCGAAAAAACATTCGCGTAAATTATCCTGCTGAACCTTATCATCTGCCCGCTTCTTATCTCAATGAGAATCTGCCCTGGCCCTGTTTTCTGCGGCGTAAAATCAACACTGCCTGAAATGCTGTTGTTTGGCAGGAAGTTTCCGGCTTCAACCCAGTCCGTGCTTTTGCCGGAGACAACGCCCTGCCTTTCCTGGTTCTGCGCGCCTTTAATCCTGTATTCCTGCAATTGCAATGCCTGGTCCTCGTTTGAAACCCTTATCTCTGCGTCAAGGTAGGAATTTTCCTCAAAATCGGAATTGTTCAAAACCGAAAAAGTCAGCCTATAGGGCCCGAATGCCCTTGCCGAAATGCCTTCTGTTGCATTGTAAGCAAGCTTTTCCTCTTCGTCAAGCACGCTTGCGCTGAAGCAAAAGCTTTTATCGCAAATGTTTTCAATGTCAAGCTGGAAAATCTCCTGCTTTGCCTTTGCATAAAGCCCTTCCTTGCCTGCAACAGACTCGGCCTCGCCAAGCTCAAGGTCAACAGGGTCCCTTTTGTACAGGCCGTTCTCTTCGCCCCAGGCCCTGTAGAACAAATTAAGCTGGTCGCCCAAAATTGCGGTTTCCCTGATGCTTATAGCAACCCTCACCTGAACAATTCCTGTAGAGGGCGCCGCCCACTCAATGTTCGCCCACTTTGCGTCGCCGCTTGAAATGTTTTCAGAATCAATGGCATAGCCGGTGTTCGGCGTATAGGATGTTGACCTTATCACCTGCGCACTGCCCGGGACATTGAGACCCTTGAGCAGTATCCTGTCAAGCTCAATTATGCCCTGGTCGCCAGTCCTCACATGCATTCCCACAGAATCGTAATTCTTGTTGGACGGAATCCTCAGTTCAAACAAGGCCTCGTATTCCTGGCCAGCGGCAATGCTCTTGGCAAGCTTTTCGCCCTTGTACAATCCCTTGAACTCAATCTCAACCTCGCCCTGCAGGATTTCCTTTTCAAGCACAGCCTCAATATACTGCGTGTTTCCGGAAACAACCGGAACTATGGTTGAGGTAAAATTCGCATAGCCCTGCTTGCCCGCAACGATATAAACCTTTTTGTCAGCCCTTGTGGTAAGCTCAACAGTGCCATTGAGGTCCTGGACAGGCATTGTGCCGCCGCCCACAGGAAGCAGGGTTACCGCATCAACAAAGGCAACCTGTGAATAAGGCAAAGGCTGCCCTTCCGCATCCACGACCTTAACCCTCACAGTGCCATCGCCTGCAATGAGCACAACGGTCAAAATTGTTCCTTCCGCAGTCCTCTGCACAAAATGCTCCACATCGCTCCAGCCACCGCTGCTTTCCTTGAAGGCAAACGCCTTATAGTCCCCGCTCGGAACCCTTGAAAAAACGGCAGAGCCGTTTATGTCAGAAACAAGGTTTCCAAAGCCAACGCTGAACCCGTTTTCGTTGTACAAGCCAACGGTTGCATTCCTAACAGGATTGCCGGACTGGTCCAAAACCCTAGCCTCAAGCATTCCGCCGCATTCCTGGCTTACGGGCGTGAGCTCTATTTCCCTTGCCGCCGAACCTATTGCCGCATCATGCACCGCCATGAGGCAGTATCCTTCATGGTCAACAACAAGGGTATAAAGAGTGTCCTGCGAAACCGGAAATTCCACAACGGCATCATTGTCACTGCTTGAAACCTTTGTGTCAATCTCCGAGCCCCCAAGCAGGAGCGAAACGCGTGCGCCGTCAACAACAGCATTTGTCACCTTGTTGACAATCTTCGCCTTTACAGAACCCACAATGCTTTTCTGCAAATCAATCCTAACTGCCTTCACGTCACCGGGCGCAATGCCAAATGTTTCCGACCTTGCGGCAGCATACTGGCCATAGCCCGATGTTTTCAGGAAGTAGCTGCCTTCTCCTGCTTCAAACACAGCCCTGCCGTTCTGGCTTGTTTCGGTTTCAATAGGGCCGAGCCCCGAGTCAGTGCCATTGTCCTTGTAAAGGTAAACCGTGATTCCGCCGACTGCAAGCTCGCCGCTGCTATAAAGCTCGGCATTTATTGTGCCTGTTTCCTCCGCGCTTTCCTGGAGATAAATAGTCTGCTGGTTCTGCACAAGCTCAACAGAGCTCTTGAAGTCATAGCCATCGCCGCTCAGGCTGACTATCAGGCCGTTGCAGCCCTGGGGCTCGGTTACCGTTGCAATGCCGCTTGAAACCGTTATCCCGGCCGGCGGCGTGGCATCAGGGTTCCTGCAGGCAAAGGACAATGCAACAGGCTCCCTTATGGGCTGCCCAAGGCTGTCCTTCAATGAAATGGTATAAGTTTTTTCTTCAAGGGACTGGAGCACAATGCTGTAAAGATAAGTTGATTCCACAACGTCAATTGTTTCCGAGTGCTCGACAAAATCCGTTTTTGCTGCTGAAACCGTTACTTTTGTTCCAGGCACAAGCCTCGCATTTCCGGTTTCACCTTTCCCGTCGGTTGTTGCCGAAAAGACCTCGCTGTCATCAAGGAAAACGCGCACGCTTGCATTTTCCAATAGGACCCCGTCAGTATCTGTCACCTTGAATGAAAAAAGGGCGACAGGCGCGCTGAAAAGCTGGAATGCAACAAGCAGTATAATCAGCGCAACTATCACAAGGAACAATGCAAAGCTTGGCACGATTTTGTCAATCCTGTCAACAATGCCGTGAATGGGAATTTTTGAATCAATCTTGTCAATGGCCTGGTACCATTTGTCCTCAAGGCCAAAATAGAATTCCTTCAGCCCTCCGCCCTGTTTTTCCAGTGCCATCCTTGTTCCCCGGTAATATTCATCCAGCCATTGATTACTTATATTCCTGATATATAAATTACATTACTTTTCTTTAATAAATAAATGTTTCCATATGGTCTAAAGGATTTTTTTACTGCGGCCCCGCGTTCACGCTCTGAAGCAGGAATTCCTTGTTCCAGTTCAAGGCAATGCTGCTTTCCCCGGGCGTAAAGCACATCTTTCCGCTTTTAATGCTTTCAACAAAGTGCTCAAGCGTGCTGTTCCCCACATCTGTGTTTGTGTTCAGGTTAAGCTGGTTGCTTGGCTGGCCTTTTCTCCAGCCCGCGATTGCAGAAATGCTTCCAAGCGCGCTCGCAGTCATGCCGCCCTGATTGCAAATAAGCTGGAACTGGTATTCTTTGCTGAAGGGGAGAATCACAAGGCCCTTAAAGGTTGTTTTAGTACCTATGTCCTGCAGGAAACCGTGGAAACCAGCTGCCTCAACCTCGGGGCAAAGCGTTTGGGCAATTGGCCTTGAAAGGCTCTGGTCAGAAAATGTTTTTTCGGCTGCCTGCCACACAAACAATGTGCCGGGGTCAACAGCACCGGCAATTCCGCCTTCAAGCAGATTGTACACAAGGCCCTCGTTTCCGGCTCCTGCCCTCGGGCTCAGCTCTACATCAACCCTTGCGGGCTTTGAAGGATTGCTAACAATCTTGCCAGCGCTGGCGCTAAATACAGTGCCGGAATTGGCGGCCAAAAGCGAGTCCGATGCCTGCAGGCTGTAAAGGCCAAACGCATTGGTACTGTTGCCTTTCATGGGCCTTGAAATTCTTGTCATGCCCTTTGTTTTGTCATAAGCAAGGTCTATTCCGCCGTCATTTTCAACCACAACGCCGTACCCTTCCCTGCCGTTTGCTGTGCCTATTCCAACGCTGCCGTCAAACGGCATGCCGAACAAATAATTCTTTTCATAGCCTGCCCTGATGTCCTTGAGCTCTTTCGGCCTGTTGAATGAAACATTCCAGGTGAAAACATCCATTGTTGAGAAATCTGCATTCAGGTTAACATTGTAAAGCCCTGCATTTGCCAATGCATAGGAATCCTTGCCGCTGAAATTCCAATCGCCTGCACCGAATTTTGTTGCGGCAAGCGTTTCAACCGCCTTTGGCTCGTTTAATGCATCATTGTTAAAATACTCTGCAAAGTCCGCCCTCAAATCCTTGTTGTAGGCATCCTTGACGAGGAATGAGGAAAAATCAATGTCCTTGTAATATAAGTCGGCGAAGCTTGCAAAGCCCTCCTTGTTAAGGCTGCCGGCATCGCCCGCATTCTTTATGATATAGCCAAGGCTGTCCTTCATCTCGCTGTCCTTTGAGCTTATTGCCCCGACAACAAAGTTCTCAATCGCATTGTTGAGCTCGTTCAGGCCTGATGCCGTAACATCAGTGTCAATAATATTGCAAACAACCGCAAGCTTTCTTCCCTCCTCTGTCGAATAATCAATCTCCGAGCCCGGAATCTTTGTGACATCCTTATAGCACCTGTCGTCCGTTTCGCCCTTCAATGCGGCAAACAGCTTGCTGTTAAGCTCCTTGTACTCCATCAAAGTTATTACGTTATTTTCAAACACCGCGCCCTGGGAAGCCTGCGGCTTGTCTATACCAGCAAGGATTGCAAAATCATTGCCTGTCGGGAAGTCTTTCTTTATGACCCCAATTACTCTTCTCTGGTCAGTCCTGTCCGTGATGCTGTTCAGCGCCGTCAAAGTGCTTTCAACTATTGCATACATGTTCTTAGCTGTTATGCTGGTGTTTTTCCATTCCTTGACGCCCTGCATGCTGTCCTGCAGGCTTTTCTTGTTTTCGCTTTCAAGAATTGCATTATCCGCCTTGAGGAAGAATACCGTTTCCTTGCCGGATTCTGAATTGTCGCTTACCCTTATCTGCTTTTTCACGAACCTGTAAAGGTTTACTGAATTTTTCTGTGCGGTTGCGCATATTGCCGGAGGGCTGCATCCTTCAAGGCCTTGCACCGCCGCATTTGCAAAAGATTCATTGCCTTTTATTAGGGCTGTATTGTCAACCACAAATTTCTTGATTTCTTCCGCCTTTTTGTTCAATTCAATTGAGAATTGCACCGCATCACAAAAGCTTTCCTTGCCGCCAGTTGCCTTTTCGTCGCACTGCTGCTTGTCAATTCCATCCCAAGACCAGTCAAACGGCAGCCTTTCAAAGCCGTACTTCCCGTAAGCATCCTTGCCTGATTCCCCGCCCGAATCGCATTTCACGGTGGCAATCGGCGGCGCAACCTTTGCGCAGCTCTTCGGGTCAACAGAATCAACGCTCTGGTTTTTGTTCAGGACATTGAGCCTCACAGGCAGCACTGCCTCTTTCGGCGTTTCCCAGAATAGCGGCCTTGCGACCTTTATGCCAATCTGCGTGTTAATAATTGCACAGCCAATGCTTTCATCCATGCCTGACCTGTCAACAGTCATCTTGATTGTCCAATTTCCGCCGGGGTATGGTGCCGGGCATTCTGTTTTCACAGGCTCAAATATCAGGCGCACTCCGCTCTCGTGCAATATTTCCCTTGGCACAATTTCAACAATGCCGTCTTTTCCGCTTGCCGGCGGAATGTTTATAACAATCGGGTCTGCCGTGTAAATGTAATTGTCATTTGGCCCGAACAGGCTCTGCGGAATGAACCCCTTAAGGTATCCCTTTGTTGAAAGGTCAAGGGCCGAAGCATTGACAATTGCGGTTATGGGCGCGGTTGTCCCGTCTTCCCTGCACTTCTGCAGCCTTTCAATCGGCATTCCTCCAATGCCTGCGTTGTACATGCATTCGTCTGCAGTGTCACCCAGTCCCCACATGTCCTCAAGGTCAACCTGGAAGTACTTGTTTGCCGTACCGCCGAAAGGATTGTAATATTTCACGTTTGCATAAGAGCTGACGAAAACGCGGTAGTAAGCCTGGCTGAGCATTACCCTCAGGCCGTAAATTGTCTGGAACGGCATCTGGCTCTGGAACTCGCACAGCATTTTCCTGTAATTCAATGCCGGCTTTACCTCAAAGTCAACTGTCTGAATTGTCTTGCCGTCATCGCCGCCGCTTGTCCTTGAATCCGTAACGTAAACAGAATCAATGAGCTCACAGCCGCTTGTGTAGCCTCCAACCTGGCTCTGCGCCCAGTTGTTTGAGCCGTAGGGGAATGAGCTGGTGGAATAATTGTAGCCCTGTGAGCCAAGGTTGCCCTGGGCATAGGCCGAAGAGCCAAATGCCCCTGTCTGCACATAGCTTTCGCCGCCGTAATTTCCGGGTGCCTGGTTTGTATAAGAACTCGGCTGGGCAAATATATTGCTGTTGACGCTCCCTGCATTTGCCAGGAAGCCTGCCGTTGTGCCCTCTTCTTCCCCGCTAAACTTGTACGTGTTCATCGGCTGGCCTGCAACCTTGCAGTTGAACTCTATCACATTGCCCCCGCTTGGCAATCTCACGCCGACATCATAGCAATAATTGTAAATGCTGGTTTTCACGGGCTTGCCTATGAAATCATTGAGCTTTATCTTGTCCGTGCTGAGCTGGATGCACTCCTCATCCATTTCCCCTGCCCTTTTCACAATCACGTCAATTGAATCTATTTTCACGGGCTTGTCCTCGCTTCCCTTTGCCTTGGCATTGACCACTATTTCATACTTGCCCATCCTGTAGCCTGATTCAAGTGAAACGGTCGTGTCGGTGTTTGGCTGCAGCTCAAAAGTGTCCTCGCCAACGCGCAGCGTTGACGGCAGGTCAAGGTTAACTTCAACGGCTTCCGCACAGTTGTTTTTCACGATGAAATTGCTCTCGCCAAGCCCATATTTCCAGGAATTATCATACTGCTTGTCGTAATAATTTGTGTAATAGGGCGAGGAAAAGTTCGCGTAAGGGTAACTTGAACTGCCATTCATGCCACTGCTGCTATAACTGCCTGTCCCATAACCGCCCGAAGCGTATGGGTTGTAAGTTCCGCCGCTTGTGCCGTAATTGCCATAGCCAGCATTTAACGGCGTTGTCTCAACCTCCAAAGGCTCATCAGCCAGCACCTGCACGCATTTTGCAAGGTTGCTAAGGCTCACCTCAACAGGCAATCCCACGGAAACGCTTTCCTCTCCCTTAAGCGTTGC
>JBAZQI010000031.1:0-11070 GCA_041645325.1 archaeon | reverse complement strand
CAGGAAAATTGCGGCATTGTTCAACGCAACAGTCCTTGTTGTGGGTGAAAAGACAAAGGCTTTTTCCCTGAAAAAAGGCGTGCTGTACGAAAGGCTTGGCCTTGTCTCAATGAACCTTGCAAGCCTCAAAGAGCTTTTGGATGAGCAGTTCCCCTCGGTGAAGTATTTCAAGGGAAAAAGCATTGTTGAGCTTGACTCAAAAAAGCTCAGGGAAAGGCGCAAACAACTTGGCCTTACATTGCAGGAGCTTGCCGACAAAATAGAAAGCACTGTTGAGTCGGTGCACCGCTATGAAAAAGGCGCAAGCGCCTCGCTTAATGCCGCGGAAAAGCTTGAGGACGCGCTTTCCGCAAGCCTTGTGACAAAAATAAACCTGTTTGAGGAACAGGCGCTTTTAAGGGAAAAGGAAGAAGGGCTTTTTGAGGAAAGCTTTGAGGACGAAACCCTTGGAAAAGTCCATGATTTGGGCGTAAAGGTCGCTGTCTTCAGGCACGCGCCGTTCAAGGCTTACACAAGCCCGGGCGATTCTGTGCTCATAGGCAAGGCTGTTGCGGCGCAGGGCATCCAGAAAAAGGCGAAAGAGCTTTCCAGGGCAAAGGAAGCCCTGCAGGGCCAGCCTTTGATTATTTCCAAGGAGTTCAAATTCAGGCACGTTGCGGAAATTCCGGTTGTTGCCGAAGAAGAGCTTGATAGCCTGTCAAAATTCAAGGATTTGATGAAGCTAATAAAGGAAAGGGAAGGAAAGGGCTGATGGCAGAAAACTTTGAAGAGCAAAGGAAAAGTCTTGTGGACAAAATGCGCCTGAAAAACAAGGCCATTGAACAGGCTTTCCTTTCAATAAAACGCGAACTTTTTTTTCCTGAAAGCATGAGAAGCCACGCATATGAAGACACCGCTTTTCCGATAGGGCTTGGCCAGACAATAAGCCAGCCGAGCACAATTGCGGCAATGCTTGAAATGCTTGCGGTTGAAAAAGGAAACACTGTGCTTGAAGTCGGGGCAGGCTCAGGATATGTTATGGCACTGCTTTCAGAGCTCGCAGGCAGCAGGGGAACGGTTTTTGGAGTTGAGCTTGTTCATGAGCTGCACCAGAAGGCAACAAGGGCATTGCTTGAACTCGGATACAACAACTTTTTCCTGAAATGCGGCGACGGCACCCTTGGCTGGAAAGAAAACGCGCCCTTTGACCGTATTCTCATAAGCGCGGCATGCGCCTCTGTTCCAAATCCGTTAATTGAACAGTTAAAAGAAGGCGGCTGGCTGGTTGCGCCGATTGGCGCAAGCCTTTCGCAGGAGCTTGTGCTTCTTCAAAAAGAAAAAGGTGAAGTTGCTGAAAAGGAAAGCAGGTGCTGCTTCGTGTTTGTGCCGCTGAAAGGAAAATTTTAGCCCCACTGGTTCAGCCTGCTTTGCTGGCCTTTTTCCCTGAGCTTTTCGTCAAGCTTTTCCAAGGCGGATTCAACGCGCTGGACGGAAAAGCCGAACTCTTCGCACAAAAACTCTTTTGCCTTTGCCTTGTCCGGCAGGCCAAACTTTATTGCATAATCTTTTGTGAAAGAAGGATTCAGGAAAATGCCCTCAACCTCGCGGTAATCAAAGTCCGGCTCGTGCCCTGTTTCTTTCACGATTTCTTCAAAGCTTTCGTGCTCCTGCACGAGGCGCAGGGCTGTTTTCGGGCCGACCTTTGGAAACTTTTCATTAAAGTCAGTGCCCACGAGTATCCCAAGCCACACCAGCTTTTTCCTGTCAATGCCCAGCACATTAAGGGTTTTGTCAAGCTCAATCATTTCAGGCTTCACGTCATAATAATAGTCCTTGCCCGGCACTTTTCTCTTTCCCGAAACTGTTATGTTGCGCAAAAGCCTCTTTGCGCCAAAGAGCAATGCATCGTAATCCTGCGAAATGCAGCCGTATAAATCACCCCTGGCAACCATCTGCGCAACCTGAGCCTCGCCTTCGCTTGGCGCCTGTACAACAGGCAGCCCCATTATGGAAACAAGGGTTTTTGCCTGCTCAACCATTTCGCCCGTGAGACGCACTGCCTGCTGGGCGTATTTCTTCGCTTCCCTGAAATCGCCTTCCTTTCTCGCCTTTTCAAATTTCTTTTCGGCCTGAGTCCTAATCCTGTTGCGCTCTTCCCTCGTCTTGCTTTTGAGCTCGTGCGGCTTGCCGTCAAAAACAAACACGGGCTTTATGTCGCGCTCAAGCAGATTAATGGTGCGGTAAAACAGGCCTGCAAGGTGCGAAGTTATCCTTCCCTTGCCGTCCATCAAGGGAGAGCCGTCAATGCCCCTTATGATTGAAAGGAACTGGTACATCACGTTAAAGCTGTCAACGCCTACCCTGCGCGAAGCAAGGAAATCAAGGTCAATTTCCTCTTTTTCCAAAAGGTCGCCAATCGCAGTGCCCATAAAAGGCAATAAGCGCCAAAAGTAATTAAAAGGCTTTTTAACAGGTTCTGGCGTTATTTTCTTTTGAATGGACTGCGAAATATGCGGCAGGCGAATTTCAAAACTCAAGCAGGCAATGGTGGACGGCAACACGCTTTTCGTGTGCGAGGAATGCGCTTTGTTTGGAAAAGAAATGCCTGTTGCGGAAGAGCAGGAATCCAAAGCCCTAATGCAGAGGATTGCCATTCCAAAGCATCTGGCAGAACAGGAGTTTGACCTCGGCCTTGAAATTGTGCCGGATTTTGGAAAAATGGTGACGCAGGCAAGGCAGGCAAAAGGCCTGACCACAAAAGAGCTTGCCATGAAAATTTTTGAAAAAGAATCATTGCTCCACAGGATTGAAAACCAGGGCATCAAGCCCTCCGATGCCATCATTGGAAAACTTGAGAAGCAGCTTGGCATAGAACTAAAAAAGAAAACAGAGTAAAGCCTTTTTTCCTACGGGAAAAAAGCCTTGGGAAAACTGCGCTTCGCGCAAAAGCCTTTTTGCCAATGCAAAAAGCCTTGGGAAAATCCTTCGGAAGCCTTTTCGCCAGCCCCAAGCAAAGCATGGCTTTGCGGGCCTCGTACCCTGCAGGGCACTCGATTTTGTTAAAAGGCTGCTTGGGAAAAAATCTTTTCGCCAGCCTTTTGTTAAAAGGCTGTTGGCATACAATTAAAAAAAGAAAACAGGCTAATTGTGATTGAATGGACACCTTCCTGAAAATGCTTGCGGCATTCACTGTTTTCGGCGCGGCATTGGCCATAGCCGCAATCGCGTTTCCCGGCGCAATACCGCCAATTCTGCTGATGGCATTTGCAATAGCGGGATTCCTGCTTGTTCCGACATACGCGATAAAAAAATTCACGCGCTTTGAAACGTTTTACATAATTTCAATACTGAAAACAAGGCGCCTTGCGCAATTTATTGAAGGAATTTCAAAGCCAAAATTGTGGGATTTGCTTGCAGACTTTGGTCTCATAATAGGATTTGGCATGCTCGCAGTTGACTACAAATTCGGCAGAAAAAAGGGCTGGGCAAAAAGAATCGTAATAGACCTTGTTTCAGCCGCGCTTCTTTTTGCGGTTTTCTTCTTTTTGTTCGGAATATTTTTTGCCTCAAAAAACCCGGCGCTTTTCCCACTCCTTGCCCTGTTCTCCCTCGGCTTTGCATTTGGCGGCCTGATGCTTTTCACGATTGTTTCATTGGCATGGCAGGCAGTTGACATCTTTGCAAAGCTCCTGGCGGGAAAAATGCCCTGCCCAGGCATTGCACCCATAATTCCAGGCGTGCAAATGCCGAACATTCCTGCTTTCCTCACGCCGCCTGTTTATGTCTGGGGCGCATTCCTCATCATTCTTGTGGTCCACGAGTTCTCGCATGGCGCGCTCATGCGAAGGGCAAAAGTGAAAATCAAATCAGTCGGCATTTTGCTGGCAGGGCTTTTGCCGATTGGCGCATTTGTGGAGCCGGATGAAAAGCAGCTTAAGAAAAGACGGGCAGTGGAACAGCTCAGGATTTTCGCAATCGGCCCGGCCTCAAACATATACTCAATGGCGATATTCATTCTCGTCTTCTTTGCCGTGGCCATGGCAGTAAGCCCTGTGCTTTCGCCAAAAATCGAGGCAATGGAAAAAAACATTGACATTAACGCGATTGTGGTAACAAACGTGCTTGAAGACTACGACCTGTGCGGAAACACTATTGATGCGCCGGCATACGGCATAGTAAAAGAAGGCTGGGTAATCAGGAAATTCAACGGCGTAGACCTCAACACGCTTTACGACTTCAGGGTTGCATCCCTGCTACAGGATCAGAATGTTTCAATAGTTTTTGAAACAGAAACAGGGGAACTTGCCAAAAAAACAATTGAAAAGAATTCAAGGGGCGAAATAGGAATCGAAACCGAAATCAGCTATGTTGAAGGAAAAGAGCCAACACAGGAATACCTTGGCCTGGCCACCTCGCTTAACTCGATTTCAACCTTTTTCAACTGGCTGCTACTGCTGAGCTTTGCCCTTGCAATGATAAATTTCCTTCCCATGGACCCGTTTGACGGCGGAAAAATGGCAAAAATAGTAATGCTCCCATACTTTTCATTCCTCAAAATGAGCAGGAAAGAAACGGAAAAATTCATCGGCAGGCTGATGCTATGGATAGTGCTTGGCCTGCTGCTGCTAAACGCGCTGCCGCTGTTCCTGTAAAATTATGAAAAAAGCAACTAAAGTAAAAGGTAAGAGGACTTTGCGTCAAGGTCGTTCAGTGCCTCCGAAAATAGGGCGCATAATCAGGGCTAGATTTTCTGGTCTAACCCCATATCAAAAATTTCTAAAACTCAATAATTTTTACCTTAAGATCCCTTTCGGAGGTTTCCACCCCACTTATGCTGGCACATCACTTGGAATTGATATGCAAATTGCAGTACGCAAATTAAGAATAGACCAAAAAAGAATGAGCGCATGCCAGAAAAGAGTTGTTTGGTATTATAGGAATTATTTACATAAATGGCGCATTACTGAGCAAGAATTTTTTGACAGGTTTAATGGCGACCCTGGAAATGTATACTTTGTTGATAAAATTCTTGTACCACTTTACATTGAACTCAGGAAAAAAGGTTATTCGCATAGAAAATTGTGGGCATAACTCGTTTTGAAGGGTTGTTTATTCCTGCCTGCAAAAATATTATTGCCCAGCATTTTTCGATTTAAGAAGATTTCATGCTCTTCAAAGGAAAAAAAAAAGAAAAAGAATTGGGAGGTTTTGCCTCCCAAATGCGAATTTTACCTCAAATAGTCTATGTCAAGGTCGCCCTTGCCTGAAGACCTGCGGGATGAAGTCTCTTGTCCTGGGCCCTTGATGTAAGGGCTGTGGACGCCTGTGAAGATTGTTATTACTTCTATCTTGTTCTCAAAGGTTGGGTCAACCCTTGCGCCCCAGATGACTGTTGCCTTGGGGTCAATCCTGTCTGTCAGCATTTCGCCGACCGCGTTTGCTTCGCCCAAAGTCAGGTCAGGGCCGCCTGTTATGTGAATCAATGCGCCTGTTGCCCCGCCGATGTCAACGTCAAGCAACGCGTTCCTCAAGGTGTCCTCAACAACCTCGTTGACCTTGTCAACGCTCTTGCTTTCGCCGACAGCAATGACACTCAGGCCCTTGCTGCTCATGACGCTTCTTACGTCGGCATAGTCAAGGTTAATGAGGCTTGGCTGCGTGATTGTCTCCGTAATGCCCCTAACTGTCCTTGCAATGACCTCGTCCGCAACCTTGAATGCGTCCTGAATTGGCAGGTTTGGCACAAGCTCAACAAGCCTGTTGTTGTCAATTACGACAACCGTGTCCGTAACCTGTCTCAGGGCCTCTATTCCTTCCTCTGCCTTGATAAGGCGCGCCTTTTCCAGGGCAAAAGGATAGGTCACTATTGCTATGACTATTGCACCCTGCTCTTTTGCGATTTCCGCAATAATCGGAGCAGAACCTGTTCCTGTTCCGCCGCCCATTCCGGCTGAAATGAACAGCATGTCAACGTCGCTCATTATCTCTTCCAAAGCAGACCTTGAAACCTCTGCAGCCTTTGCCCCGATTTCAGGGTAGCCGCCGGCACCAAGACCCCTGGTTACGCTTTTGCCAATAAGGATTTTTGTCAACTCGTCGTTAACAATGGCAAGATGCTGCTTGTCGGTGTTCACAGCAACAAGCTGAGCCCCGGAAATGCCCATTCCCGCAAGCCTGTTCACAGCATTGCATCCCGCGCCCCCGGCGCCAATTACCATTATCTTGGGAGTTCCAAATTCCTCAAGCTTATCGTCTTCCATTTTAGCCGTCTTAGTCACGGCATTTTCAACAATTGACTTCAAACTATCACCCCTCCAAAAGGAAAATTTTTTTGTTTTTTTAGGCAAGAAAGGTTGCCAATTATAATACCCCTAAACTCCTTAATATAGGTTTACTTTTATGTATAAACCCCGTATTTGGGTTCATTTTGTCAAAAGGGCAATAATAACAATAATACAGTTATGTATACACAAATAACGGCTTAAAAGGCTTGCTTTCAGCACAATAACGCAATACAAGCCAGAAACCAGCTTAACAAAGGGCAAAACACTAAAAAAAGCGTTATATAGGGTTATTTTTTAAATTGAAGGAATCTAAGGCGTTAAATCATTCTGAATTCCTGCTCATTTTTCAGCAACAAAAAAGCGGGTTTTCAACAATCTTTTTATTAAATTTAGCGCTTTCTTTCTTATTGCAGCAAGGAAAAAAACTTTTTTGCAGGCACAGAAAAATACAGGCCCTGGTAGCTCAGCAGGTAGAGCGCCCGACTGTTAATCGGATGGTCGTAGGTTCAAGTCCTACCCAGGGCGTTCTCCTCATTTTCAATCGCCCCCACCAGCCATATTTAAATTGGTTTCGGTTGGGGAGAATGAAACGTATGAAAGAATACATTCATCCTTACGAGCACAACCTCGCAAGGGAAATAGAAAGAGTAAAAGAATCACAAATTCTGGAATCAAACAAAGAGCTGATTCTGAAGTTTCACCAGCACAATCTTGCCCAAGGCATCAGCATGCCAAGAATGGAAAGGCAAACCAGCGTGCTAAGAAAAACCGCGTGCCAAATGAAAAAGGATTTCAAGGCACTCACAAAAGACGACTACGTTGCTTTCCTTGCCTGGATGCGACAAGAAAACTACAAAGAGGGCAGCATCTGGACCTACAAAAACATTCTGTCCGTTTTCCACAAATGGCTCAACAACGGCACAAAACCAGATTGCATTGCCTGGTTCAAAAACAAAAAACTGCAAAACAAAATACTGCCGGAACAATTGCTATCACAAGAAGACATCAAAAACCTCATCAAAGCGGCAGACAACAAAAGAGACAAAGCCCTCATTTCAATGCTATGGGAAACCGGCGCCAGAGTAGGCGAAATAGGCAACGCACGAATAAAAGACATTTCCTTTGACGACTTCGGCGCAAGAGTATTCCTAAACGGCAAAACAGGAATGAGAAAAGTCCGCATTGTCCATAGCGCACCATACCTCTTAGACTGGTTCAACGAACACCCCTACAGCAAAAACATTGACGCACCCCTATGGATTTGCACAAATCAAAAACAATGCGACAAAATAGGCTACAACTCCATAGTAAAAATACTGCGCACGGCAAAAGCCAGGGCAGGAATACAAAAACCCATCAACCCCCACCAATTCAGGCACAGCAGGGCAACCTACACAGCCCAATTTTTGACAGACGCCCAAATGAAAGAATACTTCGGCTGGGGCCAAGACAGCAAAATGGCAGCACGCTACGTCCACCTATCCGGAAAACAAGTAGACGACGCAATCCTAACAATGTGCGGCCTCAAAAAGAAAGAAGAACAAAAAGACATCCTCCAAAGAGAACCCTGCCCAAGATGCAAACACCTAAACGAAGTAAACAGCAGCCATTGCCAACAATGCTGGCTACCACTCACCATAGAAGCCACAAGAGAAATGAAAGAAACAGAAGAAAAAGACCAAGAAGGACTAATCAGCCTAATGAAACTATTGGAACTGGCCGGCAACAACCCGGAAAAAGTAAGGCAGGCACTAATAATCCTACAACAAAACAACACAGGGAGGTATTGACATGGACGTAGGAACATTCCTACAGCAAAACAAAACCAAAAACCAATTGGTAGAAACAAACAAGTTGCTCAAAGAACAGAATGAGCTGCTGAAAGAAATAAGAGATTTGCTGGAATTGAAAAGAGGCGAGGCAAAATGACCCTCTTTTATTATCTTTCTTCACCTGAGAATAATATGAAACAACCTACGCGGGCAATGCTGGACACCAACACTTACGAGGTTCTATACCAGAGCGAGTTTTCCAGAATCTTGCGCCTCATTGAATCAGACAAGCTCATAGTCTACGGGTGCAGGGTAATAAGGGACGAACTACGCGAAATACCCAAAAATGTCAAAGTTGACGGGAAAAGCTACAAGGGGCTATTGCTTTCAATTTATGATAAACTTACAAAAGATCACAGTTATTCCGTTGAAAGTGTTGCTGAAGCATTGGCTGAAGATTACTGGAAATCTTACAAAGGCGGCGTACCAAAAAGAAAAATGCTGCCAGACTTTCTCATAGTAGCCGTTGCAACCCTGCACAGGCTGGACATAATCGTTTCAGAAGACGACAGAACAATGAAATCAAAACCCGCAAGACAGGCATACGAAAAAGTTAACGACAAAAACAGCCTGGAAACACCAAAATTTATTTCAATAGAAAAACTGGTTTAAGCCTTGAGACCGGCCATAAGCTTCTTGGTATAAGACTCAACACTCTTCGAGTAACGAGCCCTCTTAAGAATAGAAAAAAGCCCCCTAATCTCCGCAATCTGCCCCTTAGAATAAGGCTTCACACCAAAACAAACCCCATTACCCATAAATACAAAACCACCATTTCTACAATAAACGCGGACCCAAGAAACCTTCTTTCAACGTGCACCTCAAGGTACACAAAGCCCCTTGGACTTACCCACATGAATATTATTGAAAACAGAAGTATATTAAACTAACGATTATGTATAAACTATTGGTTGTTTAGCCTCACCAACGCATCAATCAATCCTTGCTCAATCCTATTCAACTTGCTTTCAAGATTTTCGATACGTTCGCTCAAATTGTAATAACTGCGCTCAGGCGAATTAGTGCTATAACCCTTTCTTGTCAAGTCCCTCATCCTTTCCCTCCAAAATCTTTTCAAGCTGCTGCAAAGCAAACACGAACGCCTTGCCATGCACTCGTTCAAAGTGCTGCAAGCTTTGATAACGCATGCACAACATCGCTTCCCTTGCCCTTTTCCCTTTCCTTCAGCTCTTTCCACTGCTTATACTTCTCTAAAAGGTATGCCAAAGGCCCGGCATTCTCCTTCTTAAACTCCTCAAGCCGCGGAGCACTACCAACCTGCAAAGTAGTCTGAACACCATCCACAACAACCACCTCAAACAGAACCCTGTTCCCGACGCTTAAATAGGTTTTGTGAAAAAATTCAGCGGAAAGCCCTCTGCCATAAAAAGAATATGTTTAAATACTATGACGTCCCATAACTAATCTATTGATAATTATGGCTAAGAGCGATGAACGGAAAGCTGCAATTTTAGATTTAATTAAGAAGCACGGCAAACCAATAACCCCCCAAGAAATAGGGCAAACACTCAATGTTTCATGGAATACCGCCCAAAGCTATTTGCAGGAATTAACAGAAGAGGGGCTTATTGAGCTTCAAAAGGTTGGCGGCCAGAACCTGTTTTTTCCAAAGGAAAAGGTTTCTTCAAAGCTGACTCAACAAGAGCTTGAAACGCATTTATGGAAGGCCGCGGATATTTTGCGCGGCAGCATTGATTCCTCAGATTACAAAAATTATATTTTTGGAATGCTTTTCCTCAAACGCCTTAACGACGTGTTCGAAGAGGAAGCTGAAAAAATCGAAAAAGAAACAAGCAACAAAAAAGCAGCTTGGGAAGACCCCGACGAACACCAGTTTTTTGTTCCACCACGAGCTCGTTGGGAAGAATTACGCAAAGCAACAAGCGACATTGGCGCGGCAATAAACAAGGCCAATGAAGCACTTGAAGAACAAAACCCTTTGCTCGAAGGAGTTTTGGCAGTAACAGACTTCAACAACAAAGACCGATTGCCAGACCGCGTACTATCAAAACTCATTCTGCACTTCAGCACATACCGTCTGCGAAGCACAGACTTGTCAGAACCAGACCTTTTGGGGCGCGCTTACGAATACTTAATCAAGCAATTCGCTGATGATGCCGGAAAAAAAGGCGGAGAATTTTACACCCCTCAAAAAGTTGTCCAGCTTATCGTTCACTTACAAAAGCCAGGTGAAGGCATGCGCGTCTGTGATCCTTGTTGTGGTTCCGGCGGAATGCTAATTGAAACAGTGCACTATTTGCGAGAACACAAAAAGAACCCGCGCAACATTTCACTTTATGGTCAAGAAAAAAATTTGAATACATGGGCAATCTGCAAAATGAATTTGCTGCTCCACGGTGTGCTTGACGCAAAAATAGAAAAAGGCGACACTTTGCTAACCCCAAAACTGCTTGAAGACAGACAACTAATGCTCTTTGACAGAGTTATTGCCAATCCGATGTGGAACCAGGACGAATGGGGTAGAGACGAGCTGATTAAAGGCGATCCTTATGGCCGCTTTTCTTTTGGTTTGCCGCCGCAAAAAACAGCTGACTGGGCTTGGATTCAACATATGTTTGCAACATTAAAAGACAACGGCAAACTCGGAATTGTCTTAGATAATGGAGTGCTATTCCGCGGCGGTCAGGAAGGCGCAATTCGCCAAAAGTTTTTGGAAAAAGACTTCATTGAAGCAGTCATTTCCTTGCCAGCAAATCTTTTTTATAATACGCCTTCACCGGGCTGCATTTTGATTATTAACAGAGCAAAAGAAGCCAAACGCAAAGACAAGGTTTTGTTCATTTACGCTGCTAATGATTTTGAAGAGGGCAAGGCCCAAAACTTTTTGCGCGATTCAGACCTCGAAAAAATCTGGAATGCCTTTGACGAATTCAAAGACATTGAAAAATACGCAAAAGTTGCAACACTACAAGAAATCGCTGACGCCGAAAATG
>JBAZQI010000030.1:0-11547 GCA_041645325.1 archaeon | reverse complement strand
CGAGATAATAGAAGGCATGCATAACTTGGATGGTAAGTATGATTTTGTGTTTTCCTATATAGGGACAACAGCCTATTACCCAAATAAAGCAGTAGCAATAACGAAGGCTATAGAATTGCTGGACTCAGGGGGCATTGCAGCATTGGATATTGGAATCAGGGTAAAACAGGCTGAATTGGACGAGATAAGGGGTGTATTGGCACGCAATGGAATAAGGCATTTTCGCATCACGAAACGGAAAAGTAAAAAATATCCAAGGTTAGATGAGGTTTACTATCTGTTCTTTAAAAAGCCCGCACAAAGACCGGAGAAATAAAAAAAGGTAAACAAATGGCTCTTGATTTTTTGCTTTTGAGAATGATTGTTCTTGTTGCCGGCTGTTCCGCGGCGGCTTACACTGATGCGAAAACAGGCCTTATTCTTGATTGGATAACATACCCGATGATTGCAGCTGGCATTGCCCTGAATCTTTTGCAGGGAGAATGGCTCTGGCTTCTTGCCGGCACAATTGTTTTTGCCATAGGATATGCAGTATATTATGCAGGAAAGGTTGGCGGCGGGGATGTCAAGCTGTTCACGGCAATCGCCTTTCTTCTGCCTTTCTACCAGGGGCAGATTTTTTTGCTCAACGCGCTGTTTGCGGCCTGCATCCTGGGAGTTGTTTTCTACTCGGCATACTATGTTGTAAAGTACGCAAGAAAGGGAATTGACTGGAAGGAAAACAGGCAGGAAATGCAAAAGGCTGTTGTTTTTGGAATTGTGCTTGCGGCGTGGCTTGCCGCAATGCTCTTCCTTGAAATAATTTCTTTCAGCGCGTTTGCACTGCTTGCCTTTGCTTTTGCCCTTGCACTGCTGTTCCTTGCCTTTGAGAAAGGGATAAGGCACAGCTTTTTCCTCAGGCTCGTGCCTGTTGGAAAACTTGAAGAAGACGAGGTCATTGCCGTGGAATTCCTTGACCCGGAATTGAAAAAAAAGCTCGGGCTGGGAATCAAAGGGGTTTTCGGGGAAAAAGAAATCGAAAGGCTGAAAAAAGCGAAAGTGAAAAAGGTTCCTGTTTACAGGGGCATGCCGCCGTTCGGCCCCTTCATCCTGCTGGGCTGCATTGCAGCAATGATTTGGCCAAACATAATTGAAATGCTGTTTATCTAACTCGAAAAACGGGCTAAGACTTGCAATACTTGAAAAAGCGCTATTTTAGAAATTTGACCAGTTCTTCAATGCCAAGGCTGGCTTGCCTTAGAATTGACTTCATTGTACCGGTTCTAATCACAGGCTTTAGCGGAACGATTACCGTCAATTTTCTTCCGGCTTCAAATTTTCTGAGCTTTACATGGCTTCCTCTTTGATTGACAAACTTGAAGCCGGCTTTTTCCAATGCCTTGATGACTTCTTTGCCTGAGAGAACAGGAAACTTATAGTAAAAGACATAATTTTTTGAACAATAAATTGTCTTTTACTTATAGCGAATGAGCAATAAATGTTAAATTATTAATGCCATTCGCTATAGGCACAGACTTTCACTTCAAAAGTTGTGACAAAAGGACTTGCTTCAGGCAACTTTAGGTCCTTTTCATCTTCCAAGTACAATTCCACTGCTTCCTTCAAATTAGCCAACGCGTCCTCTATGGAATCGCCCTGCGAAGCAACATCCAATTCAGGGCACAAGGCAACATACTCGCCTTCTTCCTTGCTAATAACAGCAGACAACCTCAAAATATCACCTAATATACCTATTAGATAAACAGTATAAAAAAGATTTGTTTTGCGCGACTAATTCAGAGCCTGCCTATGTCCTCTTTCCAAAGCGCGGGATTTTCATTGATGAAGGAACGCATCATTTCCGCGCATTCCTCAAAGCCAAGGTCTTTCACCTTAATGCCGTGCTGTTCCATAAAACTGCACGCGCCCTTGAAGGACTTGCTTTCGCCTGCCACAACCTTTGGAATTTTGAATTCAACCACTGCGCCGGCGCACATGAAGCAAGGCATGAGCGTTGAATAAAGCGTTGCCCCCTTATAGCTCTTGATTCTGCCGGCATTCCTTATGCATTCAATTTCTGCGTGGGCCAAAGGGTCTGACTTCTGAACGCGCATATTATGACCGCGGCCTATTATCCTTCCGTTTTTCACAAGCACTGAACCAATTGGAATGCCGCCCTCGGCAAGCCCTTTTTTTGCCTCGGAAATCGCGGCCTTCATGAATTTGTCAATTGACGCCATTGTTGTGCCTCCTAAAAAACATTCAGATCCTCACCACGATTTTTGACCTGAGCGCAAATGTTGACAAGGCAAGGCAAATGAGAATTGCCCCAAGGACAATAAAGGGAAAAGTCAGGCCAACAAGGTCGGAGAGCATTCCGATTGCGGCGGCGCTCAAAAAGCCGCTTATCATTATCACAGTCATGTAAAGCCCTGTGATTTCGCCGTCGTTCACACGCGGCGTGATGTCTGTTATCAGGCCGTTTATTGCAGGTTGGAGTATGGCAAGCAAAAAGCCCAGGGCAAAGCAAGCGACAACCAGAACAGCGTGCGATTCCCCTGAAAAGGCAATGGCAAACAGGATAATGGCCGAACAGGCAAAGCCAAGGCAGATTATGCTTGCTTTGCTGAACCTGTCCGACAATTCCGCAAGGAAAAAGGAAAGAAGGAAAGGCAGGCTTATTGCGCCGAAAAGAAGCGATATCTCAATTATGCTCAGTTTAATGGACAGGGCGTAGAGCGGCACGAGAAAAATGAGTATTGACTCAAGCGCCCTCATGAAAAATGCTAGGGCCAAGCAAAGGTAGCCAACAATGCCAATTTGCTTCATATCCCTCAGCTCTTTTTTTACGATGTTGTCCTTCACCATCACATCCTGAATGCCCTGCATCACGGGCTCGCCCTGGTCTTTTATCCTTGAAATTATCAGCCCGCTGGCAATGGAAAAGGGAATAATTGCAAGCAGCAGCCAGTGAAGGTTTTGGAAATTCAGGCCGAAGAAAAGCACCAGGGGGATTATGATTATTGGCGCTATAACATATGCAAGCCTTTGGAAGGTAATGTAAAGGCCGAAGGTCGCCGAGGTTTTGCCCTTTGGCGATTTTTTCCTTATAAAGCTCTCGGCCATGACCCAAAAAAGCGCACAGGCGCCGTTCAGAGCCCTTGCAAAAAACAGCATAATTACAGACATTCCGGCGGGGAAAAAAAACGAGACAAAGTAAAAAAGGCTGACTAGGGGATAGGAAAAAATTGCAAAAACCGCGAACTTTATCTGGTTGACCTTGTCGGCAAGGCAACCCACAGGCGCTGAAAAAATCGCGCCCACAACGAAAAAGCTTCCGTAAACCAGGCCTGTCAGCGAATAGTTTCCAATCACCTGGTGCAAAAGGATTGAAAAAAAGGGGTCAAGAATGCCCCAAGCAATCATGTAGACAAACAGGCCGAAAATAATGGTCTTTACGCCGCGCGGAATTTCATTAAGGTCGCTTTGAACCTCGGTGTAAAGAAAATTCAGGTAGTGGTTGATCAAGCAAAGACACCTTTTCTGGTAAAAGGAAGCGCATTAAATTTAATATAACTAACCCCCAAAGGCTTAGCATTATGAGGGTTCTTGTCACAGGAAGCAGGGGTTTTGTCGGCAGAAGGCTTGTTAAGGCACTGGAACAAAAAGGCCACTCTGTGAAAGAGTTTGACATTGAACTTGGAAACGATTTGCTTGATACAGCGCAGTGCACGCAGGCATGCAACGGCATTGACGCTGTTTTTCACCTTGCAGCAGTGCTTGACGAAAAAAGCGCACAGCTCGAAAAAGTGAACGTCTGGGGAACCGAAAACATTCTCAACGCGGCGGCAAGGCAAAGGTGCTCACAATTTATTTTTCTAAGCACTGTTGGAGTGAACGCAGGCTGCAAAGAAAGGGCAAGCGAAAAAAGCCCTTTTGCCCCAAGGACACAGTACGAAAAAAGCAAGGCAAAAGCCGAAAAAATCGTGCTTGAATCGCAGGAAATGCTCCCCATTACAATTGTGAGAAGCGCGCTTGTATTGGGCCCGAATGCCTACTGGGAAGGCATTGTGAAGCTCGTGAAAAAAGGATTTCCATTGATAGGCGGCGGAAAACAGGAATGGCAAACAATCTATGTTGACGACCTTGTTTCGGCATTGCTATTCGTGCTTGGGAAAAAAGAATGCATTGGCGAAACATTCATTGTTGCGGAACAGGACAGGCCAACGCTCAGGCAGCTTTACGAAGAAATGCAAAAGCAATTGGGAATAAAACGAAAAATAAAAACAATGCCAGTGTGGCTTGCAAAGCTCGGCGCATTGCTCAATGGAAACAAGGGCATTGTGAGCTGTGAGCACATCGACAGGCTTGCAAGAAAAAGAAGCTACGACACGTCAAAAATAAACGCGCTCGGCTGGAAAGCAAAAACAACAATGGAAGAAGCCGTGAAAAAAACTATTGAAGAACTTAAGCAACAAGATCAGTGAACTGGCTTTGCAATAACCATTATAACTTCGTGGCCCAACATTTTGCCTTCAACAATTTGCCTTTCGGGCTTAAAGCCGTTCTCTTCAAGGCTCTTCAAAATCCTGCCGGCATTTTCCGGCTTCACAACTTCAAATAGCAGAATAAATTTTGAATCAGGCGTTTCCTTTATTATTCTCCTAGCTTCCCTGACAAATGGCTGCCAGTGAACTGTGTCGTAAATTGTTGGCCTTATGGAAATCACTTTGTCCTGCGAAGCCGAAGGCAACCCCGTTGCAGTGGCAGACGCAGTTAAAATTGACATATTCCCGGCGTTAGCCAAACGCTTTGTCTGCTCGGCAAAAGCGCTCATTCTGGAAGAAATGTCAACGCAAGTTACGTGCCCATTAGGCACAAAATTCTTTGCAATAAAAGCCTCCACAGCGGCGGTCCCGCTGGCAAGGCTTGCAACCGCGTCATTCGGCTTAATGCAGCCATTGTCCCTGATAAGGCAAATATCTTTAATAGACAAAGATCTTGGAATCGTCCTGTTCCAGCCACTCGATGCAATGCGATCCCAAATTACCCTCAATTCATCCAAAGAAATTGTTGGCTTGTACGTTTCACGCAGAAGACGGAAAAAATTGGCCTGCGTTTCTGCAGCTTCTCTTGAATCAACAGGCTTGCCAAGGGCAGTCTCCAAAAAGCGGTATAAATAAGGCTGGGAGGTCAACCCGCCCTTAACACGCGTCCTTGACATATCAAGAGGCCCTTGGCCCCGCCTTAGCTTTCTCAAAGAACCCATAACAAAGGAATCAGCGCAACTTAATTTAACTTTAGCCCTTCAGCTTTTCCTTTCCCGCCTTTTTTACCGCATCGGTTATTGCCTTGAATTGCTTTCCCATTTCCTTGAGGTTGCCCTTGCAGGCTTCAAAGGCAGAGCCGACCTGGACAATGTCTGCGCCTGCCCTGATTGTGTCAAAGGCAAACTTTTCATTCTTTATGCCGCCGGCAATGAGCAATGGCACTTCAATCAACTTTTTTGTGGCTGCAACCATTTCAACAGGGCATGGCTGGGGAGCCCCGCCGCCTGACTCCAGAATGATGAGCTTGCTTCCCATATACTCGCCTGCAAGCGCGGTAACCGCGGCAAGGTAAGCCTTGTTCCTTGGAATCAATTGCGCCCTGCCCATATAGCCCACGGCTTCGCCGGGCTCAATGATGATATAGGCAGTGGGAATTACTTCAAGCCCGAGCTGTTTCACAGGCAAGGCAGCGCCAATCTGCGCACCGGAAATCCAGTAGGGGTCATTGCTGTTCAGCATTGACATGAAGAAAAGGGCATCAGCATGGCTTGACAAAGTGTTGATGTTGCCCGGAAAAATGATTGTAGGCAAAGAGCTGTTTTTCTTGATTTCCTTCAGGGATTCGTTCAGGGCCTTGCCCTGTGCGCCGACAGAGCCGCCGACCGCAAAGGCATCAAGGCCGTTTTCTTCCGCAATCCTGGCTATCTCACCGCACATCCCCTGCCCATAGTTCGGCGGGTCAAGCTGCATAAAGGTCAGGCCGCCTTTTGCCTCAATCTTTTCAAGAATGCCGCTGTAAACCTTGCCTTCCTTCATTCAAACCACCTAAATATCAATGCCGTCAAAAACATATAAAAATGCATTCAAACCAGGCTTTTTGAAGCAGCCCTGATAGCAGACTTTATGCACACACAGTTTTCTTCCCTGCCAAGCAAATAGGGGCCATGCCCTGGAAAAAGCCCCTTAAAGCCGATTTTTTGCAGTTTTTTAAGGCTTTCAACAAGCTTTTTGGCGTTGCCTGAAGGCAAATCCGTCCGCCCAAAGCCATCCACAAACAAGGTGTCTCCGGAAAAAAGCGCCATTTCTTTTCTGAGAAGAAAGCAAACTGAACCAGCGGTATGGCCGGGCGTGTGAACGACTTCCAGAGAAATTCCGCCCAAGCCAATCTTTTGCCTGTCCTTCAGCAGGATGGAAACTTTGGGAAGGGCTGTTCCGGGAAAAAAGCTTGTGCAGGCAAATTCATCATTTTTTTCATTGACCATTTTTGCGTCAATCCTGTGCATTGCAATCCTTGCATTTGGAAAGAATTCATCGCAGCCAATGTAGTCGGCATGGCCATGAGTGTGCAAAACAAAGGAAACCTTCTCCGGCCCAATGCCAATCCTTTCAAGGCCGGAAAGCAATGCGCCGGCATTTGACTTTGTGCCGGAATCAACCAGGGCAATTTTATCCCTGCCTTTGACAAGAAAACAATTGCAGCTGTCATTGCCTGAAATCAGGGCAAAAACATTCGGGAAAATTTGCTGGAACATCAAAAGAATTAAGCCAGAAAGGAACAAAAAGGATTACTTATACATAATTTGGCACTGTTTGCTTAAAACAAGCCCCGGGATTGTTTTCTTTAAACCATTTCCCTTAGCTGTTTTCTTAAAACACTTTCCCTTGAATAAATTTTCAGGCGCTTTTTATGGAAACGGGAAACGAAATAGGCTCACAGCTTGCAGGCAAGAGTTCAAGAAGCGAAGAAGAGATAGCCGTGCTTATTGAGGAAAAGAAAAAAAGGTTTTCAGGCCTTTTGACAGACAGCGGCGCGGCATTCATGGTGGCAAAGGATTTGGGAATAGAGGTTGGCATGGACAGCGTCAAGCGCGTTGATGTTGCGGCGCTGAAGGACGGAATGCAGAACTTTGACATGCTTGTAAGGGTAATGCAGGTTTTTTCGCCGAAAGAGTTTGAAAAAAACGGCAAAAAAGGAAAGCTCTGCAACCTCATAATAGCCGATTCAACAGGCGAAACAAGGCTCACATTATGGCATGATGACGTGGAAAAGATTCGCAAAACAGGCGTGAAAAGGGGCAGCGTTCTTTTGCTGCACAACTGCTATGCAAAAGAATTCAATGGAAAGGCGCAGGCAAGCCTCGCCTACAACGGCAGCTTTGAAATAGAGCAGGAGACAATGTTTGCTAACCTGCCAAAGGCCCAAAGCAAGGCCCTTAGTATAGGCGAGCTTGGCGAAGGAATGAACGATGTGAACATTGTGGCAAGGGTCCTCAGGGTCTTCCCAACAACGGAATTTGCCAAGGGCAGCAGGAAAGGAATGCTTGTGAACTTTGCGATAGGGGACGAAACAGGCACTGTAAGGGCAACAGCCTGGAACGGCCTTGCGGAACAGGCGGCATTGCTCAATGAGAATGACGTTGTCGGCATTGAAGGCGCATACACAAAGCAAGGCCTCAAGGGGCTCGAATTGCACCTGGGCTGGCAGGCAAGAATTGAAAAGCAGCCATTGCAGGGAAAAGAACTGCCGAGCGCGGAAAAAATGAGAAGAAATGCGGCGCAAGGAAAAAAAATCGTTGAGCTAAAGGCAGGGGACGGCAATGTCCTGATTGAAGGCAAAATTGTTGCTGTGAACCAGGGCATACTATTGTACAGCGTGTGCCCGAAATGCTCGGGAAAAGTGCAAAAGCTTGACGAGGGAATAATATGCGACAGGTGCGGCGAAGTCAAGGAGCCTGAATTCAGGGCCGTTGTCTCTGTGAGAATCGATGACGGAACTGCGCAAATAAACGCGGTGGCATATGGTTTGGAAGCCGAAAAAATAATAGGCCTTGACACAAAGGAAATTGAAAAGCAGAGAAGCGAAAGGGGCGCTGCGGCAATGATAGAAGAACTGCAGGAAATGCGGGGAACAAAAATAAGCATTTTGGGCAGGGCAAAGGAAAACAATTATTCCAACGAGCTTGAAATTGTGGCGGATTTTGCGGAAATGGAATGAATTTGCGGAACGAAGGTTCTTTTTGGTAACGAAGGTTCTTTTTGTTCGGAACGAAGGTTCTTTTTGTTCGGAACGAAGGTTCTTTTTGTTCGGAACGAAGGTTCTTTTTGCGAACTTTTTCTTTCTAAGAAAAAGTTCACCGGAAACCCGCTCCCTGAAGGCTATTTAAGGCATTTAATGCATTATCCTTAAAGTTGCAAATTGGCATGGCAGCACCGCACCCCAAAAGCGGTCTGCTGAAAACCAATGGTTGCAGGAGGAATCAAAATGGGAAAAGAAAAGGAAATAAAGACAATCGAGGACTTGCCTGGCGTTGGCCCGCAGGCGGCAGAAAAGCTTAGAAGTGCAGGCTACAAGAGCCTTGAGGCAGTTGCTGTTGCATCGCCGGGAGAACTCATTGAAGCCGCAAGCCTTGGGCAGGTAACAGCCGAAAAGGCAATCAAGGCCGCAAGGGACGCGCTGGAAATGGGCTTTGAAACAGCCGACATACTTGCGGAAAAAAGAAAGCACGTCGGCAGATTAACAACGGGGAGCAAGGAAGTTGATGCGCTTATGGGAGGCGGAATTGAAACCCAGAGCATTACCGAAGTATACGGCAAGTTTGCAAGCGGAAAAAGCCAGTGGTGCTTTGAAACAGCTGTAACAGTGCAGCTGCCGGTGGACCAGGGAGGCCTTGAAGGAAACTGCCTTTACATTGACTCTGAAAACAGTTTCAGGCCGGAACGCGTAATACAGGTCGCAAACCACCTGGGCCTGGATTCAGAAAAAGTGCTGAAAAACATTTTTGTGGCAAGGGCTTACAACGCAGACCACCAAATGCTATTGGCCGACAAGGCGGAAGAAATGGTCAAGGAAAAAAACATAAAGCTCGTGATAGTGGACAGCCTCACGGCACAATTCAGGTCCGAATTTATAGGGAGAGGAATGCTGGCAAACAGGCAGCAAAAGCTCAACAAGCACTTAAGAAGCCTGCAAAAGCTCGCGGAAATGAACAACGTCGCTGTTTTGGTGACAAACCAGGTAATGCAAAGGCCGGACATCCTGTTCGGGGACCCGACAGCGCCAATCGGCGGAGAAATTGTTGCGCACGCTTGCCTTGCCCCAAACACGCTTATCCAAGAAGGCGACGGGCAAATCAGCCGGATTAGCGACTTTGCGGCAGGGAGCGTCTATTCAACCAATTTTAAGGAATTGAAGGGAGAGGCGGCCGCTGTTTCCTGCAAATCAAAAAGAAATGATATAAAGGAAACTTATTTGATAGACACAGGATGCAAAATAGAAGCGTCGCCAGAGCACAGGTTCTTCAGGTTGGATGGATTTGAAATAAAGGAAGCCAAAGCAAAGGATATATGCAAGGGCGATTATCTCCTGCAGGTCGGTTCAATAGACATTGAAAACGAAGAGCAGGAAATCCCAAAAATGGAAGTGAAAGAATTTGTCAGCGTCAATAAAAAAGGGGCGGAATTGATAAAGAACAGCATCCAAAAAATGGGTTTTACGAGAGAAGAGTTCTGCCAAGAAATGCCGTTCAGCGCAAGAGATCTCAGGGCCCACCTAAACCAGGGGCAGCCAATATCCCTGAATAATATGCAGGCACTTGTTGGCTTCGGGGTTGAGCCAGAGGCAATGGATGAAACAGAGCCTGTCTTCAACTATATGCACAGGCCCTTAACAATGCCAGAAACTTTCTCCCAGGAAATTGCGCAAGCAACAGGGTATTTTTTGGGGGATGGAAGCATAGGAAAACGAGATTTGAGGTTCAGGGACCAGCGCAGGGAAGTTCTTGAAACATACGACAAGCTGTTTAAAGGCCTGTTTAACATCGAGGGCAAGTTTGCAAAAGTAAAGGGCAAAAATTGCTGGCAATTAAGCATAAACAGCAAAGAAATAACAGGGCTGTTTTCGTACATCAAAAAAAACTACATTCCGTTAATAACAAAGTCTCCAAAGCCCGTGGCCAAATCATTTATACGCGGGTTTGTAGATGCCGAAGGATACGTTGACAAAAGCCTGAGAAGAATAAGCATCAGCCAAAAGGACACCGAGATTCTGCAGATAATTCAATTATTGCTGCTCAGGTTTGGGATAAAATCAAAAATCAGAGTTTGTGGAATAAAAAAACCGTTTGCAATGCTTGAAATGTTCAGCGAAGACGTTGCAAAGTACAGCAAAGAAATCGGGGTCAGCGCCTTGGACAAGCGAAAGCAGCTGGAAAAATGGGCAAAGGAATTCAAAGGAAACCTGGCAAAGGAGATTGTTCCGATTGAAAGAAAAGAAGTTTGGCACTTCCTAAAAGAACTATTCAAACATCCAAGCCGAGTGATTACTCCCAGGCCCTATAAATACATCACATTAAATGACGTGAACAACATTCTGAAAGCGGCAGACAAACAGGGGGAAATTCCCAAAGAACACAAGGAAAAAATAATGCTGCTGAAAGCAATTCAGGGCAAAAAAATCGCTTTCGGAAAAGTAGTCAGCATCAAAAAGCAAAAGAATGACCAGCCCTTATATGACATAAGCGTTCCAAAAACAGGGAACTACATTGCAAACGGCTTCATAGTGCACAACAGCAAAACAAGGCTTTATCTCAGAAAAAGCAAGGCCGATACAAGGGTGGCAAAACTCGTTGACTCGCCATCATTGCCTGACGGCGAAGCAATATTCAGGGTAACGGAAAACGGAATAGAAGACGTGTAAACAGCCAGAAAAGGCAAATAAGGGTTGGCAAAAGCCAAGCAGGCAGGGGGGGCGCTTAAGCCCTCTTTCCAATGGTTTTTTTCTTTCAGGCGCGCCAAGCACGCGCACTATTCTTCAACCTTGAATACTTCCGTTCCCTGGTGCACAGGCATCTTTGTCTTCATTCCGATTGCCTGGCCCTTTTTTGCCTGCTTGATTTGCTCGTGCTCAATCTGCATGCTGCCAACAGCCTGCACGAATTCCTCTTCGCCGTGCTTGAATTTGATTTTGTCGCCGACCTTTAAGGGAGCGGACAATTCTATTACCGCAACGCTTATTTTGCCGAAAAAATGCGTTACTTTCCCAACAAGCTTTTCAGCCAAAAAACCACCCAAATGAGGGTAATGCAAAGTTTTTAAAAAAGGCTTCAAAGCCAATATGTATGCGGACTAGGTTGGGGCGACAGCGGTGCCCTGTCACCAGAAACCCGCTTCATGCTGGAACCGAAGCCCGGAGAGCGGTTGGCTTAACCTGAGAAGGCCGTTGCGTTTTGCGATGAGCTTTTGTCCTCTTAGGTTTTTTGCTATTATGAACCCCGCCAGGCCCGGAAGGGAGCAACGGCGA
>JBAZQI010000029.1:0-11629 GCA_041645325.1 archaeon | reverse complement strand
AGAAGGGATTCATTCTCTCAATGAAGGACCTGATGGCAATCGGGAGAATGAGGGAGCTTATTGAGGCCGGCATCAATTCATTCAAGGTTGAGGGAAGGCTCAAGGGCGTTGAGTATGTTGCGGCTGTTGCAAGGGCTTACAGGCTTGCCATTGACCGCTGTTTTGACAAAAGCGTGCGGCTTTCGGAAGAAGACATTGATTTGATGAAGATTGCGTTCATGAGGGAGCATTCAACAGGCTATTTTTTCGGGGAAAAAGAACTTGTTTTTCCGGAAGCGTCGGCAAGAAAGGGCGTGGAAGCAGCCACTGTGCTTGGCTTTAAGGGGAACAGGGTTGTGCTTTCGCTTCACAGAAACCTTTTGCAGTGGGACAGGCTTTCCGATGTCAGGGGCGACAAGGTTGAGCAGTTCAGCGCAGTGAAAATATTCAAGGGAAACAAGGAGCTCAGGAAGGCGTTCAAGGGGCAGGTTGTTGAGGTTGAAACCGGAAAAAAGCCTTTTTTGGAAAAGGGACAGCTGCTTTTTTCCACTTCAAGCAGCAGGCTGAAGGATTCTGCTTATGCTTCAATCAAGGCAAGAGAGGGCAGCAGCGCTGTGCTCTACAATCTGCAGGTGGTTGCCTGCAGCGGGAAGCCTTTGAAGGCAATTGCCTCTTTTTCCGGCAGGAAGGCCGAGATTGTTTCGGATTTTGTGCCTGTTGAATCCAAAAAATTGGAGACTGGGGCAAAGCTGATTGAGGGAAAGCTGTTCAAGTCCGATGATTTTTTTTCGCCGGGAAAATTCGGCTGTGAGATTTCGGGAAAGCCGTTTTTGCCCTTGAGCGAGCTGAAAAAATTCAAGAACGCGATAATGAGGGGCATGAGGGAACTACTTTTTTCCGGGCACAGGAAGCAGGTTGACGAAAAGGCGTTTTTGGAGAAAATGAATGGAATGCTTTCCGCTGCTGCAGTGCAGGGCAACGGCTTGGCAAAAATGCCTGCTGCAGGGCTTGGCAATGGCTTGGCAAAAAAACAGCAGGTTGTTGTGTTTGTGGACAGGGCTGATTTGATTGAGAAGGCAGCCGGTGCCGCCGATGCAATTGTGTGTTATGACTCTGTGCCGGAAAAGGAAATAATGGAACTGGGGGCAAAATGCCCTGCAAAGGATGTTTTTGTAAAGTCCGCAGGCATTCAATCTGATTTCGAGCTTTTGGCTTTTGAAAAAAAATTCGTGGGACAGGGCAAAAAGGTTGTTTGCTCGAACCTGGGCGCGCTGCAGGCGGCAATCAAGGGCAAGGCAAGGTTTTGGGTTGGCAGGGAGCTGAATGTGTTCAATTCCCTTGCCATGAAGCTGCTGCTTGATTTGGGCGCCGAGGCCGTTGTTCCCTCTGTTGAGTGCTCGCTGCTACAACTCCAGGAAATGGATTTTGCCGAAAAGCTTGTTCCGCTTGTGTTTTTTTATCCCGCATTGATGACTTCAAGGGCTTATGCAAGGGCAGGGCTTTGCAGGGAAGGAATTTTGGGTGACAGGAAGGGCTTCAGTTACACTACGCGTTTTGACGAAAAAGGCATTTTCAGGGTTTTCAACCCCGTTCCTGTTGACATGCTGTTTGAGCTTGAGCGGTTTGCCGGCTTTGAAAAAGTGGCGCTTGACTTCACTGCCGCAACGCGCGAAGAGGCGTTGCAGGCATTGCAATACCTTGGGGAAAAGCGGCTTGGGAAAAGGCCGAAGAAAAAGTTTTCAAAATTCACTCGCGGTCATTATGACCAGGAAGTGTATTAGCGGCAAGCCTTTTCCCAAAAGGCTTGCGAAAAACGCTTTCTTTCACAAGACTTTTTCCGAAGAAAAAAAAGGCTTAAAATTGCATCAGCAACCGAGTGCCCTGCAGGGCACGAGGCACGAAAAGCTGTTGCTTTTCTATGTTTTGGTTTTCCCAAGGCTTTTTTCCTGCGGGAAAAAAGGCTTTGCCGATACAATAAAATAGGGGTTTGCGCATTCTAATTGGCAGTATGGCCGGAAAAAAGGGGGCAAAGAAGGGCGTGAAAAGGCGCCTGGAGAAAAAGCCTTCGCTTGAGAAAAGGGCAGAGGACTTTGGCGAAGAGGTTGAAAAGATTAGCGAGCATTTGGAGCGCGATGTCGAGGTTGGGGAGAAGCGCATTGCAAGGAGCTGGCATTCCACATTTGGTTTTCTCGGCCCTTTGATTACAAGCATTTTTGGCATTGTTTTGTTCATTATTTTCCTGTGGTTCCTTGGTTTTTTTGCTTTTGCGACAAACATTGGTTTTTTGCTGGGTGCGCGCTACTTTTTGGCGTCAAACCTCGGCGTGTTTTTCCTGCTGTTTTTGCTTTTTGGCTATGCCAATTATCTCGGCAGGATTAATCGCGGGACTTACAGGCTTGTGTGGCCGCTTGTTTCTTCGGCAAAGCTTGTCGTGGTGATTTGGATTATTGCCAGTGTCATTTTGGTGTCAGGCATTGGCTGCAGCGCCCCTTTTGTGAGGGATACCGCAATTTATGCGCTTGACATGCTTTTCTGGATTTTTGTTTTGTTTGCAGCGCTCGGCTATCTTGTCCTTGCGCTTTCGCCAAGGCATGGAAGGAAAAAGGAGGATGATATTGCAATGGCTTCAAGGCAGGGAAAGGGAAGCATAAAAAGGCTTTACAGGTCTGGCCGGGACAAGGTTCTTGGGGGAGTGTGCGGCGGCATAGGCGAGTACCTGAATGTTGACCCCGTGCTGATAAGGCTTATTTGGGTTGTTGGCGCGCTCTTGTGGGGCGCGGGAATAGTCCTCTATGTAATTGCCTGGATAATCATTCCAAGGAACCCGAACGACAAGTGGAATTGAAGCAGGACATTTGCTTTTATTTTCTTTTATCAAGGCATGTATTGCATGGTGCGGGAAAGCGAATTGGAAAACCTTGCCTGTTTTTTCCATCTTGCGGGAAAGCTTAAGCTTGAGAAGCGCAGGGGATGGCTTGACAGGGGTGTCAGGGATTGTGAAAGTGTTGCCGACCATTCTTTTCGCCTTGCGCTGATGTCCCTTGTTTTTGCGGAAAGGCAAAAGCTTGATGCAGGCAGGGCTTTGAAGCTTGCCATTGTCCATGATTTGCCGGAAGCAATCTGCGGGGACATTGCCGTGCGCGTGAAAGAGGAAATGCAAAAGGTTTCAAACAATGAGAAAAAACTACTTGAGGAAAGCGCATTGAAGCGGGAAATGGAATTGCTGCCTTTGGATGTTGCGCGCGAAGTGAAGGCTTTGTGGGAAGAGTATGAGGCGAGGGAAACAAAAGAGGCTAAGCTTGTGTACGAACTTGACCGGCTTGAGGCAATCTTTCAGGCTGTTGAATATGAAAAGGCGGGAAATTTCAAGGTGAGCCTGCAGGAGTTTTTTGATTATGCCAATGCAAGGATTGAGAACCTGGAATTGAGGAAAGTTTTTGGGCTTTTGATGAGGGAAAGGAGCAAGTAGGTGTTGCTTATGGAGCGGGTTTTGATTGTCGGGGCAGACGGTTATGTCGGCGCCCGCCTTTATGCGGACTTGAAAAAGAGTTTTGATGTTGCCGGCACGTATTTTGAAAACAGGCTTTTTCCGGAACTTCTTAAATTGGACATTACAAATGCCACGGAGGCCATTGAAATCGTTGAAAGAACAAAACCAACGATAATTGTTCATGTCGCAGCAAACCCTTCGGTTGCGTGGTGTGAAGCAAACCCGGCTCTTGCGAAAAAAATCAACGCAGATGGAACAAGCAACGTTGTCAAAGCCGCAAACAGGGCAAATGCAAAAGTAATCTACATTTCCTCATTTGCCGCAATAAGGCCTAATACAGTCTATGGAAAAACAAAAAGGGCTGGAGAAGAATTCGTAAAAAATGCAAAAGCTGGCTTCATTATTTTGAGGCCGTCGTTAATTCTTGGATTCAGCCCGAACACTGCCAACGACAGGCCGTTCAATAGGCTGTTGAAAAACATTACTGACAAAACCCCCGCGGTTTATGACAGGGCCTGGAAATTCCAGCCAACCTGGATTGGCCATGTATCTGAAATAATTCAAAAAGTAATCGAAAAAAGAATAAGCGGTGAAATAATACCAATTGCCGTTCCGGGATTAAAATCAAGATTCGATATTGCAAAGGATATTCTGCCCTCTTTCGGGATTGAAGTTGCATCAAAAGACGCAAAAGACGATTCCCAGGTAGTAGAAGAAACACAGGATAAACTCAAACAGCTCGGGCTTGCACAGTACACTTACAGGGAAATAATAGAAAAAATCAAAAAAGAAATAACCGAACATTTGGAAAGGGGCGGAAAGTAAGGGTTGGAAGGGAAACAGTGGCGTAAAAAGGCGAGCAACAGCGAGCCTGTGGCATCGAGCGCCGCAAAGGCGCGAAGATGGCACCCTGACCAGCCGGCAGTGGCGGCTAAGGCAAGGTTTAAATTGCTTTCTGTTTCTAAATTAATAGATTATATTTTTAATCAGCGATTTTTCGGCTTGAGCGTGAGGAATTGTTTAAAATTGGTGCCATCTAAAAGCTAAAACCCCGCGTTTGCGTGGATTGAGCCTGGAGCATGCCCTGCCGAAAGATTTGCCTTGAGTACTTGGAGGCTTGAGCTTGTTGGCAAAAACCGAGGTTATCCCCTTTGAGCATTTTCTGGTTCCCAAGCATATGCTTCTTTCAAAGGAACAGGCCGCCGAGCTGCTTAAGAAATACAATTTGACTTTGGGCCAGCTTCCGAAGATTTCAAAGGAAGATGCCGCAATAACCGATTTGGCTGCGGAGAAGAACGACATTGTCAAGATTGTCAGGAACAGCCCTACTGCTGGAAAGACTGTTTATTACAGGAGGGTTGCCTGAATGAGCAATTGGGAGCTTATTAACGCCTATTTCAGGGACAGGAATTTTGCCCAGATGGAGATTGACAGCTTTGACCAGTTTATTGAAAAAAAATTGCCTGAAATTGTTGAGGAAAGCGATGAGATTGTCCCGAAGATTGAAGAGGTAAAGATTGAGTTAAGTGACATAGAGATTTTGAAGCCCAAGATTGTTGAGGCCGACGGAAGCCCGAGAAGCGAGTTTTATCCAATGGAGGCAAGGGTGAGGAACAGGTCTTATGCAGGGCCTATTTTCCTCACTATGAGGATGCTTAGGCGCGATGTTGAACAGGACATCAGGCGCGCTTACATCGGCGAGTTGCCGATTATGGTTAAGTCAAAGCTTTGTTGGCTCAAGGGAAAAAGCGAGCAGGAGCTGATTGATTTGGGCGAGGACCCTTTGGATACAGGCGGATATTTTATTATAAATGGAAGCGAAAAGGTTTTGATGACGCAGGAGGTTCTTGCAAGCGACAGGGTGCTGATAAGCGAGGGGCTTAAGGGGGTTGATGCAGAGGTCATTTCGACAAAGGGCGCTTTCAAGGGCAGGGTCAGGGTTTCAAGGAAGCCGGATGGAATGCTGAATGTTACTTTTCCTTCTTCGCCGAAGAAGCTGAAGCTTTTCGTGGTGCTGAAGGCATTGGGCCTGAAGAGCCTGAAGGAGTTTAAGGATGCGTTTCCTGATGAGAAGGAGATTGAGAACGACATTCTTTTGAACTGGCAGAACACTTTTGTCAAGACTGAGGAAGAGGCTTTGGACAGGCTTGGAAAGTTTGTTGCGCCAGGCCAGGTTATTGATTACAGGCTGAGGAGGGCACAGGAGGTCATTGACGCTTTCCTTTTGCCGCACATTGGCCAGAAGAAGGAGGACAGGCTTGCCAAGGCTTACTATTTGACAATGATGGCAACCAAGGCCGTTGAAAGGGCTTATGGCCTGCGTTCAGATGATGACAAGGACCATTACAGCAACAAGCGCCTTGAATTGTCCGGAAAGCTCATGGAGCACCTGTTCAGGTACAGTTTCAAGTACTTCATAAAGGATTTGAAGTTCCAGATTGACAGGACGGTCACGAGAAGGAGAAAGCTCAACATCAGCACTGTTGTGAGGCCGGGCGCCGTAAGCGAAAGAATCAGGTTTGCGATGTCAACCGGAAACTGGATTGGCAGGGCAACCGGCGTGAGCAAGTTCATGGACAGGGTGAATTATTTGAGCCCTTTGACCGATTTGAGGAAGGTCAAAAGCCCGTTGAACAAGAATCGCGAGTTGTATGAGGCAAGGGACGTGCATGGAACGCATTGGGGAAGGCTTTGCCCGGTTGAAACGCCTGACGGCCCGCAGTGCGGCCTTGTGAAAAACCTTGCTCTGATGGCAGAGGTTACGACTGAATGCGATGAGGCGCCCATAGAGGAATTGCTGCATAAGAAGGGCGTAAAGATGAGGAAGCTGTGATTTTTATGGTTACAAGAAGCAAGATTGCAAAGGTTTACATCAATGGAAGGCTGATCGGCTTCCATGACCAGCCTGACAAGCTCACGCAGGACCTCATCAGGACAAGAAGGGGCAACAAGATTAATCCGCAGGTGAACATTGCCTACCATGAGGACACGAATGAGCTCTACATCAACACCGATGCAGGCCGGGTCCAAAGGCCGCTTGTTGTGGTGGAGAACGGCAAGCCTATAATTACAGAGGAACAGCTGAAGCTTGTTGCCGAAGGCAAGATGCATTGGGAGGACCTTGTGAAGGAAGGCCTTATAGAGTACCTTGACCCTGAAGAGGAAGAAAATGCGCAGATTGCGATTGACGAACAGCATTTGGGGAAAGAGCATACGCACATGGAGCTCAATCCCATCGGGATTCTGAGTGTCATAACCTCAATGATTCCTTATTTGCAGCATGACATGGCCGGAAAGGCTTTGCACGGCGCAAAAATGTTCAAGCAGAGCCTTGGCATCGGCGGCATAAACTACAACATGCGCTTTGACACCGAGAGCTATTTGCTGCATTATCCCCAGAAAAGCATGGTGAAAAGCAGGACCATGGACATGCTTGAGCTTGACAAGAGGCCGGAAACCCAGAACCTTGTTGTTGCAATTTTGCCTTACAGGATTTTCAACACGTTGGATGCCTATGTCGTAAACCAGGCCGCGATTGACAGGGGGGTAGGGCGAAGCTGCTATTACAGGACTTATGAGGCTATTGAGCAGAGGTATCCGGGCGGCCAGAGCGACAAGTTTGAGATTCCGAACGATGAAACCGTGGGCTATTTGGGCGAGAATGTTTACAAAAAGCTTGGCGAGGATGGCATTGTGAACCTTGAGGGCTATGTTGACGAGAAGGACATTGTCATAGGGAGGACAAGCCCGCCGCGCTTTTTGGAGGAAATGAGCGAGTTCGGAGTTGTCAAGGAAAAGAGAAGGGACAGCAGCGCGGCAACGAGAAAGGGCAAGCCTGGCTTTGTTGATAAGGTAATGCTTACCGAGAACGAGGACGGCAACAGGCTTGTAAAGGTGAAGGTCAGGTCAACAATGCTTCCTGAAGTGGGGGACAAGTTCAGCAGCAGGCACGGCCAGAAGGGCGTCATAGGCGCGATTGTGCCGGAAGCTGACATGCCTTTTACTGTTGACGGCGTGAAGCCGGATTTGATAATCAATCCGCACAGCATTCCAAGCAGAATGACGATTGGGCACTTGCTTGAGATGCTTGGCGGCAAGGTAAGCGCGCTTAGGGGCGAGGAAATCGATGGCACGCCCTTTAACAGTACGGGAAAGGGCGAGCTTGAAAGGCTGCTTAACGATACAGGATTCAGGAAAGACGGCAAGGAAACTTTTTATGACGGGGTTACCGGTGAGAGGATTGAGGGCCAGGTTTTTATGGGCGTGATTGCCTACAGGCGCCTGTTCCATATGGTTGCGCACAAGATGCAGTCCAGGGCTAGGGGTCCTGTTCAGATTCTTACAAGGCAGCCGACTGAAGGAAAGGAAAAGGAAGGCGGCTTGAGATTTGGTGAAATGGAAGGCGAAACCCTGGTCGGGCACGGCGCCGCAATGCTTTTGCAGGAAAAGTTCATTGAGGACAGCGACAGGGTTGTTGAGCTTGTGTGCGAGAAATGCGGGATAATAGGCGTGCATGACCAGATTAGGAACAGGAAGTACTGCCCGTTGTGCGACAGCAGCAGGGTTTACCCTGTTGAAATGAGCTATGGCTTCAAGCTCATGCTTGATGAGCTCAAGGCATTGGGCGTTTTCCCAAGGATTATAATCGGGGACAAGGCGTGATGTTATGGCTGTGAAAGCAAACAACAGGAACTGCGTTGGAGGGTTCCCAGCATGCTGATGAAAAAGATTGTGGCAATTGATTTCAGGCTGATGAGCCCAAAGATGGTCAGGAAGATGAGCGCTTTGGAGGTCAAGACGCCTGACACTTATGACAAGGACGGCTATCCCATGGAGTCCGGGCTCATGGACCCGCATCTTGGGGTTATAAATCCCGGCCTGAGGTGCAAGACCTGTGGCCAGCGCATGAAGAAGTGCCCGGGCCACTTCGGCAGCCTTGAGCTTGTGAGGCCTGTCGTGCACAGCGAGTTTGGAAGGCGCCTTGAGGTTTTGATGCATGCCACGTGCAAGGAATGTGGCAGGATTACTTTGCCTGATGACAGGCTTGAGAAGTACAGGAAGCTTTTGAAGGATGAGAGCGTTGAGTCGGTTGTAAAGAAGGTTGTGTCAAAGGCAAAGTTTGCGAAGAAGTGCCCGCACTGCAAGGCAACAAAGGGCAAGATTTTGCTTGACAAGCCAACAAACTTTTATTTCAACAAGGAAAGGATTTACCCAACGGAGATAAGGGAATGGATTGAAAAGATGACCGAACAGGACCTGGCGCTTTTTGGCTATGACAGCGAGCTTGTGAAGCCTGAATGGTTTGTGATGAAGGTTTTGGCTGTTCCGCCGATTACCATAAGGCCGAGCATTACGCTTGAATCCGGAATAAAGAGCGAGGATGACCTGACGCACAAGCTTGTTGACATCATCAGGATTAACATGAGGCTCAAGGATAACATTGATGCCGGGGCGCCGCAGCTTATCATTGAGGACTTGTGGGATTTGCTGCAGTACCATGTCACAACTTACTTTGACAACAATACTGCCGGGGTTCCTCCGGCAAAGCACAGGAGCGGCAGGGCGTTGAGGACAATTGTGCAGCGCCTTAAGGGGAAAAAGGGAAGGTTCAGGCACAACCTTACCGGAAAGCGCGTCAATTTTGCTGCAAGGTCTACTGTTACGCCCGACCCTTTCATTAAAATCAGCGAGGTCGGCATTCCGCGTAAAATAGCTGACGAGTTAACCGTTCCGGAAAGGGTTACGGATTGGAACAAGAAGGACCTGCAGAAACTTGTTAAGGAAACAAACGAGGCGGTTTATGTCATAAGGCCTGATGAGACCAAGAAAAAGGTTGATGAGACAAACAAGGCCGAGATTGCGGAAGAGCTTGACACTGGCTTCAGGATTGAAAGGAAGTTAAGAGATGGCGACATTGTGCTGTTTAACAGGCAGCCGAGCCTGCACAGGCTGAGCATGCTTGCCCATTCCGCAAGGATTATGGATGGCAAGACTTTCAGGATTAATCCCGTTGTGTGCAAGCCCTACAATGCGGACTTTGATGGGGATGAAATGAACGTTCATGTGCCGCAGACTGAGGAGGGAAAGGGCGAGGCGCGCGAGCTTAT
The DNA here is from genome assembly GCA_041645325.1 of archaeon. Lineage (GTDB taxonomy): Archaea > Iainarchaeota > Iainarchaeia > Iainarchaeales > JAFCCL01. The sequence continues at coordinate 2,053 of JBAZQI010000029.1, read as the reverse complement.
GTATGTAAGGGACCAGGTCATCAGCCCGAGGTTTGGTGCGCCTGTGATTATTCTTGATGAAGACGGCGTTAGCGGAACGTTTGTCCTTACCATGAAGGCAACGGAATTCAGCAGGGAAGAAACCATGAGGTATTTCTTTGAAATGGGCCTGACAGAGCTGCCTAAGGCGGACAGGGGAAAGAATTATTCCGGAAAGCTTATTTTTTCGCAGATGCTTCCAAAGGACCTTAACCTTGAGTATAAGACCAACATGTGCAGGATTATTCAGAAGACGATGCCGTGCAAGTCTTGCTCCAATGAAAAGTGCCCTTATGATGCTTATCTGGTGATAAAAAATGGTGCCCTTGAGTGCGGTGTTGTTGACAAGCAGAGTTTGGGCGAGGTTTCCGGAAAGCTGATTGACTCTTTGGCGAGGAATTACCCAAGCGAGGTTATTGAGGATTTTTACAGCAATGTCAACAGGGTTGTCGCCGACCTTTTGACAAAGAAGGGCATGACTGTCGGGGTTGACGAGTATGAGGTCAGCGATGGCATCATCAAGGCCAAGGAAAGGGCTCTTGAGGAGATGTTTGAGAAAGGCAAGGCGCTTACTGAAAAGTTTCATAAGGGCACATTGCAGCACTTGCCTGGCAAGAGCCTTAAGGAGAGCTTTGAGATTGGCATGATGAAGCTTGGTGGCGAGGCAAAGGGCAAAATTGAGGGCCTTATCATGAAGGAAAAGCTTGAGCCCATCCTGCGGAAGGAGCCTAAGCTTAACACGATGGTTATGATTGTGAGCGGAAGCAGGGGCAGCAGCCTCAACCTGATGAACATTTCGGGCTTTTGGGGCCAGGCGAACGTCAGGGAAGGAAGGCCTATGAGGGGCTTTACCAACAGGCTGATTACAATCAACGAGAAGAATGATGTGGGCATGCTTGCCGGCGGCTTCATAAGCGCGAATTTCATGGATGGCATGGATGCCGCGCAGTATTTCTACCACAGCATGGGCGGAAGGCAGGGAGAGGTTGACACAGGCGTTTCAACAAAGGTTTCGGGCTATTTGTACAGGAGGCTTGCGAACAGCCTGAAGGACCTTGTTGTTAACAACGATTTCACTGTGAGGACTGCTTCGTCCGACCTTGTGCAGTTTTCTTACGGTGAGGACGGCGTTTTCCCGCAGAAGACGCTTAAGGGAAAGAACATTGATGTTGAGCAGGAAGCGGATTCGCTGAAGGAATGAAGGGGTTTGTTATGGCGAAAGAAGAGGCAAGGAAAGTTGTGGAAAAAAAGCCGGCTGAAGAAAAAGAAGCCTTGGAAAAGGTCGATGTGGAGAAGGTAAGGGAAGCCGCGCCCGTTGAGCCTTGGGAAGACCTGGCATTGCCCAAGTCTGTTTTGGACCAGATTGCGTTTGTTGCGGAAGCAAGGAAGATGAGCAGGCAGAAGGCCGATTTGTTTGCAAAGCATGTTGAGGAAAAGTATGATACCTTGAGGGCCGAGCCCGGCGAGGCGGTTGGAATCATTGCCGCGCAGAGCCTTGGGGAACCCGGCACTCAGTTGACGCTCAGGACAAAGCACTATGCCGGTGCGGCTGAAGTAAGTGTCGGTTCCGGAATTCAGCGCGTTGAAGAGATTGTTGACGGGAGAAGCAGGGCAAAGTACCCCACTATGACAATTTACCTTGTTGAGCCGCTTTGCAAGGACCAGGCAAAGGCGGAAAAGTTTGCAAAGACGCTTATTGATGTGAGGTTTTTCGATGTGAGCGAAATGAAGGAAGACTTTTTGGCAAAGAAAGTTATTGTTTCGCTTTTGCCTGAAAAGGTGAGGGAACGCGGGCTTGACGAGGCCGAGTTGATTGACAAGCTGAAGAAGAGCATGAAGAATGCGAAGACAAGGCAGAGGAAGGAAAGCATCGAGTTTGTTTTCCCTGTAAGGGAGCCTTTGCTGAGGATCAGGAAGAATTTTTTGAAGCTTTTGAACAGCAGGATTCATGGTGTCAGGGGAATTGACAAAGTTTTGGTTGTTGAAGAGGCCAGTGAGTTTGTCATAAAGACAAGCGGAAGCAATCTCAAGGTGG
>JBAZQI010000028.1:0-11922 GCA_041645325.1 archaeon | reverse complement strand
TGCATGGAGGTTGTTTCAACACCTTACCCTGAAACAGCCTGGGCAATTCCCTGGATTCACGCTGCGTTTGAAAACAATTCCGCCGTTGCCTCCGGCATTGATGCCGCGCTTAAAATGCAGGGCAGGCGTGACAAGGTAAACCTCCTTGTCTTGGGTGGTGACGGCTCAACCTTTGACATTGGCTTTGGCGCTTTAAGCGGGGCAATGGAAAGGGGGCACAAGTTCACTTATGTCTGCACTGACAACGAAGCTTACATGAATTGCCTGGCGCTTTCGTCAGAAATTCTTACAAAAGGCGGCTTAAAGAAAATTACTGAAGTCAAGAAAGGCGATATGGTTTATGCCTTTAACCAAAAAACGCACGAAATTGCTTTAAAAAAGTGCACTGGTGTTTTTGACAACGGCAAAAAAGAAGTTTTCGAATTGAGCACATTGCACCACAATATCAAGGCTACTTCCAATCACCCGTTCCTTACCGTGCAAAAAAACGGCAGGGGCAAAACGAACGCTTTGGTTTGGAAGACTATTGCGCAATTGAAAAAAGGCGACCAAATAATTTCCCTAAAAAACCAGCCGGGCTGCAAGCAATTTTATTTCAAGCCGCTGAAAGTTTCAAAAAAAGGCGATTTTAAGGTAAACAAACTCACTGAAGTAAGGTTGCCGGGCATTTCAAGCGCTGACCTGATGGAGTTTTTTGGCATTTTTGTCGGAGACGGCTGGACAAGGCTCAATAGGGGTGAAACAGGCTTTGCCTTGCCTGAAGGAAAACCTGCAAGGAGCAGGCTGTTAATGTTGCAAGAAAGGCTTTTTGGCTTAAAGCCAAGGCTTGACAAAAACTATGTTTATTATAATTCTGTAAACCTTGCAAGGTTCATTGACTCGTTGGGCTTCAACAAGCCGGCAAAGGAAAAAACAGTTCCAGGCTGGGTCTTCACGCTTCCTGCCAATGAAAAAGAAGCTTTTATCCGCGGATTAATGCAGTCAGACGGATACAAAACAGGCAACAGCTCAAGATTTGTTTCAGCAAGTTTTGAATTGCTGAAAAGAACAAGGCTTTTGCTGCAAACAATGGGTTACAGGGCCGGAAAAATACACAGGCAGGAAAAAAAGAAAGGAACGCATTGCGTTTACAGAAGGCTGCTTAAAGACTGCGAATACGGCTACATTTGCTTCAGCGAGCGCGATGACTGGAACATTGAAAAATTCAAGAGCCCGTACAAGTACCAAAACTTTTTGGTTGAAAGCAAATGCTTTGAAACAGAAAAAGTGCAAAGCATAAAGTCGGTTGGCATAGAGCCGACCCTCGACTTGAGGGTTGAAGGCGAGCACAATTTCATTGCAGATGGCGTTGTTGTGCATAACACCGGCATCCAGAGAAGCGGCGCAACGCCGATGTTTGCGAACACCACGACAAGCCCGGCCGGTTCCAAAGTTGACGGGAAGCAGGAGCCGAAAAAGCCCCTTCCGCTGATTCTGGCATCGCATGGCATAAAATATGTTGCCACAGTGAGCGCTGTCAACGTGTTTGACCTGCATGCCAAGGTCAAGAAAGCATTGGCAACACCGCATGCCTCTTTCATTCACGCCTACAGTGTCTGCCCGGTCGGCTGGTACACAAAAAGCGATGCCGCGATTGAGATTTCAAAGCTTGCAATAAACGCCAGGGTTTTTCCAATGTATGAAATAGAGAACGGCGTCTTGAAGTTCACCCAAAAAGTGGAAAAAGCAGATGCAATTCCTGTTGAAGAATACCTCAAGGTGCAGGGCAGGTTCAAGCACCTGAAGCCCGAAGAGATTGCAAAAATCCAGGAATACGTGGACGCAAGGTACGACTACTTGCGCGGCATAGAGGGCAAAAAAGCGTTTGACTGCCTTTACTGATGTTTTCTCTTTGCCAAGGCAAACAAGCAAAATGTTTCAACAGCCGCCTTTATATACAACTTTGAGGCAAATGCTTATTGGTTTAGAGGTGGTTTTTTGCCAAATTCAACAATGAGACGCGTAGGAATAAAACACAGGAAGCATCAAGAGCGCCTTAGGAGCAGGAATCTCTTGGTTGCGAGTACTACTATAGGCCGTAGAACCAAAATGCGCTCAAAAGGCGCTGCCCGCAGAGCAAGAAGAGTTCTTCATTGAATGGGCTTATAGCTTGGAATGCTTTCGCCTGCCTTTCTGACCTTTAATTGCTTTTTCCTTTTCGTCCAGCGCTCTCTTCATTTTTGCCCTGATTTCGGCAAGTGTTTTCTTGGCTGTTTCATTTATGGGCCCTATAGGGGGCGCTGGTCAATGAATTGTATTGCAAGCCTGAGTGTATCACTTGACAGTTCATGAATGGGCCCGCTCATGAATGCAGGGCCCTGGCTCGGACGAACGCCTATCGCATTTCGAAAAAATACTCTCCGTTCATATGAGCTCAAGCACTCTTGGGAATCGTTTGCTGCCACCCTTGGTTTGCTTCTTATCAAGCCAGAGGCACCGCCTGTTCCCCTTATGCGTCTCCCCGAGCTTCCGTGGCCCCCTCTTCCCATTTTTTGTGCCATTGCATTTTCTCACCTAAAACCTGTTCCTGTGCAAAACCTTTTCCAGCGGCCTTTTTGGCACGTGCATTACTCCTTTTCCGTCAGCGCCATAAGGAATGCCTTTTGTTTCGTCATCAGCAACCGCCTTCTCTTTTGGGTAACCAAGCGCAATGGCAAGCGGCACCTCAAAGCTGTTCGGGATTCCGAGAACGCCCTTGATGCGTTCCCTTTCAATCAGGCCCATCATGCAGCTTGCAATGCCTGCTTCCAATGCAGTCAAAACAATTGCTTCCGCGGCAATTCCCGCATCCGTGGCTGTGTAATCGTTTTTCTTTTCCTTGTCCGCAATTATCACAACGAATGCCTTCGGCTCTTCGCCTTCAACCCTGCCCTTTTCCCTGACAACGCCGCCAAAATGCACGGCCTCATTGAGCATGGCAACCTGCTTTGCATCGTTCACGGCAATGAATTCAAATGGCTGTGCGTTTCTTCCTGTCGGGCTAAGGCGCGCGGCATTCACGCATTTCTTGAGAAGCCCAAAAGGCACCTGTTTTTCAGCAAACCTGCGGATAGTGCGCCTTTTAAGGATTGTTTCATAAACACCCATAGATACTATTTTATTCAGAAAAAGTTAATAAATTAGCTAATTGTTTTTGTTTTTGAGGAGGTGTTTTTTAATGGTCAAAAAGGGCAAAAATGTTCCGGAAAAACGCAGGGTTCGCGATGAAGAGGAAATAGACAATGAGGAAATTGACGGCAACGAAGGGGTTGACGACAGCGCTGTTTCCAAAAGCGAAAAAGCCGTGGAGGAACAACAGGACAAAGAAGTGCTTGAAAAGGACGAAGACGACATTTACGACGAGAGCAAAAGGGAAGAGCAGATGGAAGAGGACGAAATAACCCCTGAAGAAGCCGGCTTTGTTGAAGGCTATGAGGACACAGAGGTCGTTGAATGCAAAAAATGCGGCGGCCAGTTTGACTTTGACAAGGCTGTCGAGTGCGTCATCAACGGCAAAACCTACCAGTTCTGCAGCAAAAATTGTGCGGAGAATTTTGACAAAAGGAAAGCGGGTCTGAGGTGACTCTGTCCATTGCCGGCCGTTGGTAATGAAGAAATCGCAAAAGTTTTTTTTGAAGTTGCGGACATCCTTGAAATGCAGGATGTGCAATGGAAGCCAAAGGCTTACAGGGCGGCTGCTTTTGCAATAGAGTCAATGCCTGAGCCTGTCGGGGCGATTTTTGCAAAGGGTGGCATTAAAGCCCTTGAAGAAATTCCCGGGGTAGGGGTGGCAATCGCAAAAAAGCTTGAGGAAATAATAAAAACAGGAAAGCTGCGGCACCTTGAAGAACTGAGAAAAAGCATGCCAATGGATGTCGAGGCATTGAACGCCATTCCCGGGCTCGGGCCGAAAAAATTGGTGGTTTTGCACAGGCAGCTTGGCATCAAAAGCCTTGCAGATTTGAAAAAGGCGGCTGAACAGCACAGGATTGCAGGGCTGCCTGGCTTTGGCGAAAAATCAGAGCAGGACATTTTAAAGGCGGTTCAAATGGACGGCAAGAAAAGCGACAGGGTGCCGATTTCTGCTGCAAAGCCTGTCGCGGAAGAAATCGTGAAACTGCTGCAGAATGTTCCCGGCACGAAAATGGCTGAGGTTGCAGGCAGCTTCAGGAGAAAAAGGGAAACAGTGGGAGACCTGGATATTTTGGTTTCTTCAACACGGCCCAATGCCGCCACAAAAGCCTTTATTTCAATGCCTTCGGTGAAAAAAGTTCTTGCAACAGGGCCTACAAAAAGCAGCGTTGTTCTGCGCAATGGCCTTCAATCCGATTTGCGCGTGGTGAAGCCCAGGCAATGGGGCAGTGCCCTGCAGTATTTCACCGGAAGCAAGGCGCATTCCATTGAACTCAGGAAAATCGCGCAAAAGAAAGGCCTAAAGCTCAGCGAGTACGGCGTCTTCAGGGGCAAAAAGGTTGTGGCAAGCAGAACCGAAAAGGATGTTTACAATGCCCTGGGAATGGATTACATAAAGCCGGAATCAAGGGAAAATGAGGGTGAAATAGAAGCGGCGATAAACGGTTTCAGGGCGAAGAAAAAATAAGTGCCGCGCTTTCACCGTTATTTCCCGTACTGCTTCTTCAGTATTTCCGCCACATTTTTCTTGAACCTGCCGAGGCATTGCCCTGGAATGCTTCCCGCTGCTGCCGGCACGTGGCCGCCTGCCGAGCTGTTTGGAATTCCTTTAATCGCTTCTGTAAGCAAATCGTTTACCTTGACCTTGAAGTCCTGCCTTCTTGCGCTGAACCTGATTCTGCCTTTTTGCGGGGACTGTATCAGGATTATGGTTTCATGCGGGTGCATTTTGCTTATCTCATTTATCACATAGCTCTTGATGTTTTCGTGCCTTGCCTTTATTGAATAAAAGTAAAGCTCTATTTCGGGATATTTTTCGGCTTTTTCCGCAAAGCCCTCAACCAATGCGTCTTTTTCTTCCTTGAATTCTTTGAGGCATTTGTTGAATTTGCTTTCAAGGATGTCCGCAGGTTTTTTTGCGCCATAAAACTCCCAGAAAAGCTCCGGAATCCTTTTGTTGGCAACAACCTCAACTGCAGCGATGAGGTCAAGGAACCTGTAAAGCCAGGCCATTGAAACATTCCTTTTCCTGATTGTTTTCCTTACAAATCCCCGCCATGCCTTGAGGCTCATGTCACCCAAAATGCCGATGCATGCAAGCCAGTCAAGGTCAGAAACCTCAACAACCTTGCCGAACAGGTCAAAGGCAAACTTGCTTGCGACATAGCTGCTCGGCTCTTTCCTTGTAAAAAACTGCGCCTTGAGAAAAACAATTTTTTCGCTGTTCAAATCCCTGTACATCTTATGGTGGTCAATGAGCAGGCATTTTTCAAAACCCCAATTGTCCTCAATATTGCCCTTTGAGCCGTCAAGGCCGAGGTCAGTCACGACAAGCTTGTTCGCCTTCATTTTTTTCATGAGGCCAAGGGCCCTTTTTGCCTGGGCCTGGTTGCCATACTCGTATGGCATGGCAACAACAGGCTTTTTGCCGGTAAGCCTTTCAACAGCCTTTCCCGCAATGAGCGCAGAGCAGAAGCCGTCGGCATCGCTGTGGTGAATTATTGCAACCCTGTCTTTAGGCGAAAGGCCATTGCAGAATTGCACAAACCTTTCCTCAAGCGCCGCCTTGCTTAAATCAGCCATGATAAAAATAGCGTGCCAGCAAATAAATAGCTTTGCCTTAAGCCTTTCTTTCTGAAGAAAGAAAGCCTTGGGAAAGAAAGCCTTTTTTTGCAAAGCAAAAAAAGAAGCCTTGGGCAGCCTTTTCTTGGGAAGAAAAACCTTGGGAAAACCGCGCCTGTTGGCGCAAGCCAATGGCATTCGGAAGAAATCGGGCAAAACCTTAAAAACAAGAAACCATTTAGTATTATGGAAACCTGGCTTTGGTGGTGGCATTATGGGATATGAGCATGAGAACAGCAGGGGGCAGAAATACTGCCTGCACCAGAGGGGAAAGCTTTTTTTCTTCAGCAAAAAAAGCGAGGAAAGCATTGGCCTTCCGCCTGGCTTTTCGGTTGTGGAAAACCAGCGCACAGGCCTTCCAATGCTCAAAAAGAAATGAGCCAAGGCACAGGCCTTCATTTTTTTTGGTGGAACAATGGTTTACAATAAAAAAAAGTTTGCGCAAGAGGTTGCATATTACAGAAAAGCCCTTGCCGGAAAGCTTGGCAAGGGCAAGACCTGCCTTGTGGAGATGAGGCTTTCAAACGAAAAGGCCTTTTTTTCCCTTGCTCCGATGAGCAGGGCGGTGCACGAGCTTGGCGCAGACATCAGCGTTTTTGTGACGCAAAAGGAAAGCAGGATGCTCAAAGTATTGGACAAAACCTGGGCGCTTTATTCAGAACTCAAGCACGGCAAAGAGACCAGGGAAATCAAAGCCCTTGCGGAATTCATTAAAAGCGTGGAAAAAAAGACAAAAAGCAAGGAATTTTCAAGGCAGTTCAAAAAACCAGACTTATACATAATAGCGGGTTCTGATGCCTTCGTCATGGAAGAGAAAAGGCTTGAATTCAAAACTGGCTGGTTCAGGAAGCGCTTGTGGAAGGAGCTTCTTGCCACTGCCTCAAAAATCCTCAAGCAGGGCTATGGAATCAAAAAAAGGGATATTGTATCGGTTGGATTTGACCTGATTCCAACAGCCAAGGATTTGGAGCTTCCGCTTGACGATTACCTTGGCAGCCTTAGCATAATCTACACCTTTGCATTGAAGGCAGCGTCGCTCTGCAAGTCGGTTTCAATGGGCGCAGACACTTCAAGAAAAAGCCAGCTTGAGCCAATGGAGCGCATTTCCGACCTGGCCGCAACAATAATCGGCTGCGAGTATGAGAAAAACATCAATGAACCCTGGTTCACTACTTTCAGGAAACTCAGCCCGATTATCGGCGCGGACAAGCTGAAATATTCAACCGCTTCCTTTGGCATCCACGGCCAGGGCTATGGCGGAAAGCATTTCTTCGGGCTGAAAATCGGCTACCCGACCCCAAACATGAAAACCAGGTGGCAAAGCCCCGGCACAATGCTGCTGAAGCCTTACTGGCTTGAGCAGACAAAGCAGGATCCAAGGCCTGCACTAAGAAGGCACGCAATAACCGACACATTGCCATTGCCCAATTATATCAGGACCTGCAACATTGACTACTTTGCCCTGCGAAAAAGGGACGAGCAGATAAGGGATGTGCTCAGGAAATGCTCCAGGCTTTTTGCGGTCGGCATTAAGACGCCGCAAGGGCAGACAAACCTTGCACTTGACACAATGCACCTTTTTTCGGGCAAGGGCCCTATTCTCACATCTGACATAGAGGTCAACCCGATAACGCCTCCTGAAGCCGCAAGGGTATTTAAGACCAAGTCAGGGCGTTATGGAAACTTTCCCGGCGGCGAGGTTTTTTTCACGCCGCACAAAATTGACGGCACTTTTGTAGGCGATGTTGTAATAAGCATTGACAAGAGCTATGTCATCCCGAAAAGCCAGCCAATGCTGGTGTCGGTTAAGAACGGCAAGTACGTGCTTTTGAAGGCAAGCCCTGAGATAAGAAAAGCCCTGGAAAAAAGGAAAAAGGAATGCTGGAAAATGCTCAATGTTTTTGAAAAAAGCAAAAGCATGCCCAAAAAGATGGTGAAAAGCATGAGGCAAAATTTCAACAATCTCGGCGAATTTGCCGTGAACACCAATCCAAAGGCAAGGCTTTCGCGTTACCTGATTGAAACCGAAAAGCTTGCGAACATGATGCACATTGCCCTTGGCTCCGGCTATGAGCCAGGCAGGGAAACAATGTACCACTGCGACATTGTAATCAATGCCCCAAAGCAGAAGATTGACCTGTGGGGCGTTGACCCGAAAGGCAAAGAGCACTGGGTAATAAAAAAAGGAAAGTTTGTGGTATGAGCGGCATAAGCCCCGGGCAAAAATCGTTCTTTGGCAGGTTTGTGGCATGAGTGAAATTGGCGGGCGAAGAAAACAGTTCTTTGGCAATGTTGATGCAGGTGCCGCTGTATTCAGGACAAGCGATTTTTTGCAGGATTCAACAGTAAGCTATTTCTCGGGCATTCCAAGGCAGTTTCTCGGGAACAACATGCTTGTGATGAAGCGCGATGCTGCCCCTCTTCTGCTTAAATCCCTTCTTGAGCCAAGGCTTTCATCCAAAGAGGTGCGCATCAAAAACATTGACAGGCGAAAACAGCTTGATGCCCTTGTAAAGGCTGAACTGCGCGGCGTGAAAACAATTGCAGTCAACAGGCCTTTTCACACAGTCAATTCCCTGAAGGCCATGAAAAAAATTACCGGCAAAAGAAAGCTTGTTGACGCTTCAAAGCAAATCGGGAAAATGCGTTCCATAAAATCCGAGGGTGAGATTTCCAAAATATCAAAGGCCTGCAAAATAGCGGAGAACGCCGTCAAAAACGTTTCCGGCATTTTCAGGAGGGGAATGACCGAAAAACAGCTCGGCCTGCAGATTGAATTAATGCTTCGCGAAAAAGGTGACAACCTGCTGCCGTTTCCCCTGATAGTTGCTGGCGGCAGGAACAGCGCTTTTCCCCATCATGTCCCGTTGCCTTCAAAGATTTCCAAGGGGCTTCTGCTTTTGGACATCGGAGCCTGCTTCAAAGGATATTGCTCCGACATAACGCGCGTTTTTTCTGTCGGTGCGCCTTCGCAAAAGCAGGAAGAGCTTTACGAATCCGTTTTTGCGGCAAAGCAATGCGGCCAAAACCTGATAATGCCTGGCGCCGTTGCCGGGCATGTTTTTGACGAGGCCGACAAATTGCTAAAAAAAAGAACAGGCTTTAAGCTCATTCACGGCCTTGGCCACGGCTTGGGCATTGACGCCCACGACTTTCCCTCAGGCTTCTTTCACGAAAACAGGGAAAAGCTGCAAAAAAACAACGTTCTCACAGTGGAGCCAGGCATTTACGGAAAATTTGGCGGCATAAGAATAGAAGATGACTTGGTTGTAACTACAAGCGGCTGCAAGTTGCTGACAAAGGCGCCGGAAGAACTCATGCAAATCTGATTTTTATGAACAGAAAGCGCAGGGTTTCAAAATTGGGCAGGAAAAACATTAAAGGATACAGAACCGCAAGAAAAGCGGGCTGGAAGCTTTTCAGGGAAGCCAAATTGGCGCCTTGGGAAAGGAAACTTGCAGCCAAGGCACTTACTGTTGCCCTGAGAACGCATCTTGGAATGGGCAGAAAGAGCAATGAGAGTGCAATCTCAGTCAAGCTGATAATCCCTTTTGCAGCCCAAGGGCTAAAAGCTGAAATGAAAGGCAAAATTCCAAGCGAGCAGTGGAGCACATTCAGTACTCTCATGGATTGGTATGCAGCAAATCCATTGGAATTCAATTCTCTAAGCAGGATTCCGCCAAAAGAAATAAGGGGTCTGGGTAAACTGATAGATACCGCTTCTTACGATGCAATCTCAACAAAGGTTTCAAGCGCCTATGCCACGTTCGGAATAGAAAATACGGAGAGGCCTTATACAAGAAACAAGGCGGATTTTGAGAAAGACCTTGAATTTCAATTGAATCATGATATTTTTTTTGCCATTCTTTTTGTTAAAAATTTTCTAATCTATTGCAGGAAATGATGTTCCGTTTTTCATTCGTAGAAGCAGAAGTAAACCTGGTTTCTTTCCCTGTCAAAGCCCACTGTGGTAAAGTATTCTTTTTCCGTTATTTCGGTTGCGAGCACCAGCGTTTTTCCCTCAACAGAACCGCATTTGTCCGGCGAAACCTGGATGCCCTGTGCAACCTGCTTTGCCTCAAGTGCCTGCAGGCCAAGATTCAGGCCTGCCTGCTGGACAGCAAGCATCACGGTCCAGCCCAGGACAACGATGAGCAAAAGCCCCAAAATCATGTCGCTTGCCTGCATGAAAAGAATAACGTGGTGCCAATATTTAAACCTTTTTTTTTGTGAAAAAAAGCTTTGGGAAAGAAAGCTTTTCGCCAGCCTTTTGTTAAAAGGCTGTTTGGGAAAAGCGCGCCTGTTGGCGCTAAACCTTTTTTTCCCTTTACCCCTTTAACTCTCTGTTACTTTTTCTCAATTGAAAAAGTGCCCACATCTCCTTCGAATTCAAAACCGAGTCTTTTAAGAAGATTCTGAATGCCCGGCTCATCGCTAAAAACTTCAATTTCGCCCAGGCTTCTTTCCCTTGCCATTGCTATTGCTTGATTGAGAAAAAGCCGTGAAATATTGAACCCACGTGCGTGATATATCCCTTGTTTTGCATCCATCATGTGTACACGGTTGCCTGAGGACATTATTCTTGCTGTTGCCATTTCATAAAAAATCCCGGTAGGTCTATGAACCCGTGAAATCACAAATAAAAAAGGTTTTTTTGATGCTCCAAAAGCAATAACCTCGTTGTCTTTTGTCCTGTAAAGCTGTGGGCTTTTGGCATAAAGCCCTGAAAGAGATGCCTTGGTAAGTGGTATCCATTCCATGCCAATAAGCTTTCCCAGAGTGCGGATGCCAATTTTTCTCATTTTTGGGCCGGGCCGTTTCATTTGATTAAAACAGAGTTGTATCGCTATTTATTCCTTTCGCCTTTTTGTTTCATTGAATGGAAAAGGCATTGAAAGATTTTTTTGATTCGCTTTTGGTCCAGAGAAAAAAGTGCCCTTGGGCTAAAAGCAGGAGCATTGAGCAGCAGTTGCCTGAGCTTGAAAGCGAAATTCAGGAGTTCAAGCAGGCAATTGCCAGGAACGATTTGGAAAACATGAGGGAAGAATACGGTGACATGCTCTGGGATGCCTTGTTCATAGGCATAATAGCCGAAGAAAAAGGCCTTTTTTCAATAAGGGATGCAATACAGGAAGCCCATGCAAAGCTCAGGCGAAGAAAGCCCTGGGTCTTTGGGAATGAAAAAGTAAAAACGCCGGAAGAAGCTGTTAAGAGATGGAATGAAATAAAGGCTGATGAAAAAAAGGCAAAAAGCAGGCATTGATTTGCCTGCCTTGAAACAATTTTCCCCTCAGCTTATTCCGAGCCTTTTGAAGAGCCAGGCTTTTGGCCAGTCCATTGCAAAGGTGTACAATGCGCAGGCCGCCAGCACAGCCAGCACCACTGTTGGCGCAAGGGGTGTCATTGCTGTTCCGAATATCGCAATGAGCACGAAGGCAATGATTGAAAACCCAATGGTTCCCGAAACAAGCCTTGCCGGCCTCGAGGCCCAAAAGTGGCCCCTTTCCCTTACAACAAGAATGGTGAACTGCCCTGTGAATACCAATACAAGGATGGTAAGCGTGCGGATTTGCTCCAAATTAAACTTCAGGTAATCAATGCCAATAGCAAGCAGGGCAATGCTTATAATGCACAAAAACAGCCCCATGAATGCCGAGGCAATGGTTATGTTCTTTACATTCCAGCTGTTCGGGTTTTTTGTGCTGCGCGAATTGTCCACTGCAAGCGACATTGTTATGAAGTCGCTCACTATCACAAGAAGCATCAGCCCCGGTATTGAAATTATTACGTCCTGCAGCCAAAAGAATCCTACTGAAAGCACAACCATGAATTGTATTGCAAACACTATTTTTTTCAGTGTCCAGGTCAGCATGCGCTGGTATGTCTCCCTGCTAATCCTGACGCCCTCGAGGATGACCTTTGTCCCTGGTTCCATGAGCACCATGCTGGCTGCGGCTTTTGCGACATCGGTTGAGCTGCTCACTGCAATGCCGAGTTCGGCCTGTTTCAGGGCGGGCGCGTCGTTTACGCCGTCGCCTGTCATTCCGACAGTGCGGCCTTTGGATTGCAATAACTTTACCACCCAATACTTGTCTTCGGGATAAATTTCCGCTATTCCGTCGCATTTTTCAACGTCATCTGCCTGCCCGC
>JBAZQI010000027.1:0-13624 GCA_041645325.1 archaeon | reverse complement strand
CTGGGAAAATTTTCACAACCTGGGTGCCGCACCACAAAGAAGTTACCGTATTTGTAATCAAATACATCATCCGCCAAACCGGAAAGCCAAAAGAAGAGTTTGAAGAATAACCCTGATTATTCTCCCACAATTCATTTCCCATGCATCTATATTTGGGGCGTGGAGGATTTGAACCCCCGCCACTGCCTCCCGAAGGCAGAATCCTAACCAGACTAGACTAACGCCCCTAAGCCTTTCTTTCTAAAGAAAGAAAGCCTTGGGAAAGAAAGGTTTTGCTTCGCAAAACAATATCAAAATAATTGAGCCAGCATTAATTTAAAGCTTAATCCAGTCCTTCAAGCGGGCCAAAATCATATGTTTTGTCCGCAACCGCAAAAACCCTGAATTTTTCAATGCCCTTCTGCAGGAAAGGGCTCAGGAGCTTTCCCTTGACATCGGAACCAATTGAAACCATGCTCATGCTTGGCATTGCAACAAGCTTTTTTTTCCCGAATTTTCCCACGAGAAAGCATTTGTACCGCTCTGACTTGTACTGCTCCCTGATTGTCACGGCCGGATGGTCATGGCCTATTATCACAACCTTGGCTTTTCCGAATTCCGCGCCTTTTGGCATTTCCCTGCCATGTGTTACAAAGGCAAGGCTTTTTGGCAGCAGCACGCCGCCCTTTTCAATGCCAAGCCCTTCCCATTTTGCAATCGGCCCAAGAACCTTGTCATGGTTTCCGCGCACCAGCACGATTTTTTTGCAGTGCTTTTGCAGCAACCTCAGCATGTCAATCACTTCCGACCACTCCTGTTCGGAAACAATGCCAAACTCGTGCTTAAAATCGCCGTTTATTACAATAAGCTCAGGCTTTGTGCCGGGAAAAACCTTTTTTTCCAAATGCTTCCTGATTTCCGAAAAATTAAAGCGCGGCAGCATCATGCCCTGCCTGTTAAACATCTCCTCAATGCCAAGATGCAGGTCGGCAATAACCAAAGCTTTGTCAGCTTTCACCCACAGCGCAAGCCCCTTTGCAAAAATGCCGGGCAGAAGCCTTTTTCCCTTCTGGGAAAAAGCCTTGGGAAAATTTTCCTCCGGCAGCAGCTCATTCCCCTTCATAAAATAAGCTTTTGAATAATAATCATTTAAATATGAGTTATCGTTTCTCATTTACTGATAACTGAAATTAATGAATTGGCTAAGGCAATGGGAAAAACCTTTTATTCTAATGGAACAAAAGAATACTATGCAATCTATGCAACGAAGGTCTTCACCAGAAATAGAAATCATTCCTTGGTTTCATTTTCAAGACACTACCTTGCATGCCAATGGCGTAAAATACTTGGAAAGCATTCAGGCAGGCTCTGATTTTTTTTGGGAACCTACTGCAAATGCATTCAAGCTCTGTGAGATGGTAGCTGGAGGTGACTCTCCAAGAAAGATTGAACGTTTTTACAATGCCGTCTCTGGGTCAAAAGCCGATATTGGAGAAATCGTGGGCCATGTGGAACAACTATACGAAATTTTTGAGGTATGCAAAGCGAGGAATTTGCATTTCTTGCCATTGGACACGCCAAAAATCAAAGCCATAGAAGTTAGAAGCCGTGGTTCAGGGGAATTGAATAGAATTAAAGTCAACATACAAAGGGAAAACCTATGGCTAAAAAGAATTTGTGTTCGGGCAGCAACTACCAAAAAAGGGAAGATTTATATTTCAACTGGAACTTACCATGCGCAAAGCCTAAGGAATCTTTTATCTGACGCTGGATTAAGGGCAACAGTCCAAACCGGGTTTTTTACCGGAAGACAACAGAAGGACATTGAATATCTAATACACTCTGGTTTCGAAGTCAGAAAGGCCTACTTGGAAAAAAGATGGCACGACGCATATAAAATTTATATCCAAAGAGAGATCAAAATAAGCTCACTGTGGCAAAAGTATAGAAGAGGGTATAGAAGTTGGTGGCTTAGAGTGCCAACAGTATATAGCCTAACAGTAGGTAAAAGAAAAAGCCGACCAAAAATACTGCTCCCCAAACCAAGAAAAAGACGACTCTGATACTTTACAAATGCGGTATTTCTTTTTAAGAGCAGTCGTGTAATTATTCGGGCATCTTTCGAGTAGGATAGGCGGACTGAGGCTGATTCGCAAAGAGCGCCGTGATTTTGAATTATTAATAAATCGCGTAATTTAAATATGAGTTAGAGCCTTATTTCTCGTGCATGGACTTGATTGGCGAAGCGGTGCTGAAGGCAAAGGAAACAATGACACTTTGCTCGACACCCAACGGCATTTTTGCCTCAGGAGGCGAGAGAGGCTATAACAGCGTCTTTGCGCGCGATTCAATGATTGGCCTGATTGGCACAAGCTGCTGTGACAAGGAACAGGAGTTCAAGTTGCAGTTTGAGCAGACCCTGGACACGCTGGCAAGGCACCAAAGCAGGCACGGCCAGATTCCAAACTGTGTTGACCTGTTCAGTGAAAGGCCAAAGCAGGTTACCTTTGCGACCATTGACAGCACCCTCTGGTACCTTTTGGGCCTGCAGTTTTACAGGAAAAACTACGGCGGCCAAAGGCTTTTTGCAAGGCACAGGAGGCACGCAAGAAGGGCATTTGAATGGCTTGGCAGCCAGGATGCAGGCGAAGACTTTTTGCCGGAACAGCTTCCAACTTCGGATTGGCAGGATGCCTTTCCTCACAAGTACGGGCACACAATCAACACAATCGCGCTTTACTATGCCGCGCTGAAACTTTACGGCAAGAGCCGCGAAATGCAGAATGTGCTGAAGGCAATTTCCGGTCAAACCCAGTCAAAAATCCAGCTTTTTAACGGCCAAAAAGGCCACTTTTTTCCCTGGGTATGGAAAAACCATGACGGCGACATAGAGCAGGAAACATGGTTTGACTCGCTTGGAAACCTTATGGCGGTGTGCGGCGGGCTTGCGGACAGAAAACAAACAGATTCAATCCTTGACTTTGTTGAACAGAACAAAATAGACAAGCCGTTTCCCGTGCGCGCAATATTCCCGCCGATAAAAAAAGGCGACAGGGAATGGCACAGCTATTTTTCAAAATGCCTTGCAGGAAAGCCGAACAGGTACCTCAATGGCGGCATATGGCCATTCATCGGCGGCTTTTATGTTGCGGCTTTGGTGAAGGCAGGCCGCTTTGAAAAAGCCGAAGCCGCCCTCAAGCTTCTTGCCGAGGCAAACAAGCTCGGCTCAAAATGCGAGTGGGAGTTCAACGAATGGGTCAACCCAATAACAAAAAAGGCTTCGGGAAGCAACTATCATGCATGGAGCGCGGGCTCCTTCCTGTTCGCGGTCAGTTCTCTCGAACGGAAACGGTTGCCCGTTCTTGGCTAGCGCTTACATCAAGCTTTTTTTCAATCAGGTCGTTTATGTCCCTGGAGGTCTTGACATAATCAAAGTTTTTCACCGCGTGCTCCCTTGCCTTCCTGCCCATTTTTTCAATGAGCGCGTCATCGGAAAGCATCTTGTACAAATATTTCGCCAAATCGTCAATATCGGCCCTGTAGGCAAGTATCTTCGGCTTGTCAAACTTTATCCTGTGCTTTTTCTCAAAGCCCATCCAGGTATAGGCCCATTCCCCGTCAAGCTTGACTTCTTCGCCGACCTTTGCAAGAAAGCCCGTTTCGCCGTGGACTATCGTGTCCTTCATTCCCATTGCGTCAATGGAAAGCACCGGCTTTCCGCAGGCCATTGCCTCAACCTGAATCATTCCAAAGCCCTCAATCCTGCTCGGCGCGGCGTAAATGTCGCACGCGTTAATCAGGCAGCACATGAAATCGCGTGAAAGCGGACCGTCAATAAAGCTGACCTTTCGCCTGATGTCCAAATCCTTCATTATCTCCATTTCCTTCCTGCAGTGGTAGAGGGGCTTGCCCTTTTCCCAGGTTTTTCCGATGTACTTCCAGTTCGGGAAGCTCCCGTTAATTTTTCCAAGGGCCTGCAAAACCTCCTGAAAGCCCTTGCTTGTCGTGTCACCGCCGCTTGTAAGAATCATTTTCTCATCCGGCTTGACGCCAAGCATTTCCCTTATCCTCAAAACCCTCGGGTCATCCTTAGGCAGCGGCCTCATCTGCGCAGTGTCAATGCCGATAGGCATGGGATAAATGTTCTTGTTCCTCAGCCCGTCCCGGTAATAAGTTTCCTTCACCCAGCTGCTTGTCGTAAGCATTAGCGGCAATGAGTCAAGAAGCTCCTGGTAATTCGCAACCCAGCCATCGGCATTCAGCCAAGGCACGGGCTGCACGCCGAATCGCAGCGGATGCTGGATGATGCGCGGCGCGTCCGCCCAATAGCCAATCCCAATCACGACATCGGGCTTGAATGTTTTGTAAAGCAGCTCTTTCTCGGCTTCTGCGCCCCTGTCGCACGGCACAGCCTCAAGTTCGTTCTTAAGCAGTCCCCTGTAAAGCATTTCGCCCTGAATGCTTATGCCGTCCAACTCCGGAGGGCATGGATACAGTATCATTGATCGCATGTTCGTTCACTTTGAAGCTCTCAATCGCTCGCGCGCTGCGCGCTTCGAAGCTTCCCTTACTGAATTGGTAGGCTGAAGTGATTAATAAGTGTTTCGCTCGCGCGATTTGCGCGCTCAATCGCACGCGCGCGTGCGCGTCGCGCACGTTCGCAACGCAGTAAGCGCCGCTTCGCGCCTTCTTGTAGCAGAAAAAGAAAACTTTTTTCGCGTGCAGCTCGCCGCCCTCCATCATTTCGCGCACCGCGCTGTGCGTTTCCTTGTGCCTGTTGTGTCCGTACTCGCCGTTCTCCCCGTGGGTGAACAGGAATTCAAATTCGCCGCCGAGCAGCAGCTGCTTCATCATTGCGCGCACCCTAAGCTTCACCTCCTCAAGCGACGCAAGTTGCTGCTCAGGATGCTCGTCCTCCAAATCTGACATCGTGCACCTTGCGCCAAGCTTTTCGCACACCTTAGCGAATTTCGGCGCCCTGTCGGCATCATCGCGCCTGCAAAGGCTCAGAATCGCCCAATCCCATTCGGGATGCATCATTATTGTGCCGCCGCACCATATGGTTTCATCATCAGGGTGCGCGACTATCACCAGCGCCTTGGTCATAAAAGCAAAATAAGCGGGCAAACGATTAAATACCAATTCAATGCTATTAGTTTTGCCTATGAAGGAAACAAAGAAGCAGCTCTTTTCCGTCGGCGACCTCTGCATTGACATCCTGCAGGAGATTTCAGGCGGCGTGAAATTCGGCGAGGAGCATTCGCTTGAAGACCTTGAGTTAAGCGTTGGCGGCAATGCCGCAAATTTTTCGGTTATTGCCGCAAAGCTTGGCCTGAAGCCTGTGCTCATCAGCGCAATTGGCACAGGCCTTGGCACGCCATTCCTGAAAAAACAGCTTGCGGACGCGGGCGTTTCAATGCGCCTTGCAAAGAGCCGCGAAAACAACGCCTTCAGCATGATTCTTGTGAACAAGAGGGGCGAGCGCGCGATTGAGTCCACAAAAACCAGCCTGAACGGCCTTTCAAGCAAGGACGTTGCGCGTTCGCTGCTTCCAAAGCTGAAGGCGGGGGGCATTGTTTTTTTCGGCGGCTTTTACCATTTGCCGAAAATGAGGCCGGGCTTCAGGGCACTGCTTCAAAAAATAAAAAAGAAGCGCGCCACTGTGTGCTTTGACACTTGCTTTGATACGCACGGCGTCTGGAATATCGACGGCTTTCTCCCTTTCATAGATTATCTTTTCGTGAACGACATTGAGCTGAAGCACATTGCAAAAGGCGGCACAATGCAGCAGCGTGTTAATATGCTTTTCAAAAAGGGCGCAAACGCCGTTGTGGTAAAGCAGGCTTCGCAAGGGGCAGCGCTTTTTGTGAAAAATTTTCCTTCAGGGCACTTTCCTTCCGTTGCCGGCAAGGTTGTTGACACAACGGGAGCCGGCGATGCTTTCAATGCCGGCTTTGTTTTCGGCCTGATGAATGGCTGGGGCCTTGACAATTGCATGAGGTCGGCGAACTTCGTTGCCGCCAAAAAAATCCAGGTGCACGGCCTTGCAGCCCCGGTACCAGGCGCGCTGAACCGATTCATCGCAATTCACAACGAGCCAACGCTGGTTGTTGCAAAGAACAGCGGTGAAATGAGCAAGGTTGCTGCACAGAGGGTGGTCAACCTGCTTAAGCGCAAGCCAGGCGCCTCAATTGCGTTGCCAACAGGCGAAACCCCGAAGCAGATGTACAATTTGCTTGTGCAGGCTTTCGGGAAAGGCGAAGCCGATTTCAGCAAAGCACACTTCTTTGCATTGGACGAATATGCTGGGCTTTCACAGGACAACAAAAATAGCTTTTCTTATTTCTTAATGCAGCATTTTTTGGGCAAAGTGAATGCAAAAAAGCAGAATATTCATCTTTTGAACGGCGCCGCAGCAAATTTGCGTGCTGAATGCGCAAAGCACGAGGCAGCCATCACAAAAAAAGGAATTGACTTGTGCCTGCTTGGCATTGGAAGGAATGGCCATATTGCCTTCAACGAGCCCGGCAGCTGCTCTTATGGCATCACGCGGACAGTGATGCTCATGCCTGAAACGAGGAAAGCCAATGGCGCCGGTTTCACTGAAAAGCTTGCGCCTGCAAAAGCCCTTACAGTCGGCTTGCGCACCATCAGGGAGAACAGCGGCAAGATTCTTTTGCTTGCTTCAGGCAGGCAAAAAACAAAAGCGATTTCAGGCATGTTGAAGAGCAATGATTTTCTGCGCTGGCCTGCTGTCGCGCTGAAGCGGCACAGGAATTTCATGATTGTTGCTGACAGGGCTGCTGTTTCAAAAGCAGGGGGCGTATGATTTGGTTCCGGGCAGAAAAATGCTTTTGTGCCATCAGGCACAATTTTTTCCCAAGGCTTTTTCATGAAGCGAAAAAGGCTTTCAGACGCCCAGAAAAACAGGCGGGGCTTTCTAAAAAGCCGCATTTCCTTTCACAGGCAGGAATTCAGGGCTACAATAGATGAAAGAAAGCGCGCCATAACAATGAGGCACAACGAGCCTGGCCACGAAAGGAAGGCTCTCTTAAGCAGGGCTGCAGACGACCTCACAAAGCTTGCAAACTGGCACTTGCACAGGGCCCAAAAACTGAGCTTAAAAAAGGCAATGGATTTTCCCAAGGAATAGCTTGCTTTCTTTAAATAATTTTCCCCCCTTAATTCTTTCCATGTTTTACCTTGTGGGAATCGGCTTGAAGCCAGGGCACCTGACGCTTGAGGCAAAAGAGTCAATTGAAAAATGCGGCCGCGTTTTTTTGGACACTTATACGAGCGCTTACTCCCAGGGCTCGATTGAGGGTTTGAAAACGCTTGTTTGCAAGGAAATCATTCCTCTTGACAGGAAAGGCATTGAAGAGGGCTTTTCCCTTGTGCTGAGGGAAGCAAAGAAAAGCAATGAAAGCATTGCCCTGCTTGTTTTCGGTAATGCATTAAGTGCGACAACCCACATACAGCTTTTGCTTGACGCAAAGCGCATTGGCCTTGAATCCCGGGTTGTGCCAGGCATTTCCATTTTTGATTTCATCGGCGTAGCAGGCCTTGACCAGTACAGGTTCGGAAGAACCTGCACAATTGTTGCGCCAAAGCAGAACTACGCGCCCGAATCGTTTTACGATTTGATTGAAGCAAACTTCAAAAGCAACCTGCACACCATGTGCCTTTTGGATATTGACACAGAGCATGATTACAAAATGACGGTGGCCGAAGCCCTTGTCATCCTTTCAAAGATTGAAAAAAAGCGAGGGAAAAGCATCCTCAAGGAAGCAACGCTTGTCGGTCTTTATGCCTTGGGCTCGGACAAGCAGGTTGTAAAAACAGGCTCTTTTGAAAAGCTTTCCAAAAGCAGTTTTGCACTATTCCCGCAAAGCCTTGTAATCGCGGCAAAGCTTACCGAAAAGGAAAAAGAGGCGCTGGAGGCATTGAATGGCTGACTTGTTGGAACCCTGCGAAGCCGTGCCATCGAGCTTGCGAAGATGGCATTCTTGCTCGTACCAGCCGGACGTGACGGCTTTGGAGGCATTGAATGGCTGAATCTTTAAAGCAGAGGGCTGTGCGCTATCGCAGGCTTACCGAGGCAGCGCTGGAAAAGGTTTCAATCAGCGCGGAAAAGGGCAGCGTTGATTTCAAGAGGGCCAATGATTTCATTTCAATGGCGCAGAATTACTTCAATGACGCAAAGCATTTTGAGCAAAAAGGGAAGCCTGAGCTTGCCCTTGCCGCCTTTTCTTATGCGCATGCCTGGCTTGATGCAGGCGTAAGGGCCGGCTTTTTGGACGGAAAGGGCGATGACAGGCTGTTTACGCTGCCCTGACTTTTCCCGCCTTTTCGGCGTTTAACGAGGGGAAGAAACGTTTATTAATCACAAAACCATTCTTAAACATTGTTAACCTAACCTTATATGGGTCGTTGAAGATGAATGCCGAAAAGAGTTTTGATTTTTTTCTGAAGGCCGATTTTAAAGGGTATGATGAAGACGAGTGGCTGGCTATTTGCAGAAGCAAGGTTGTTGCGCATGGGGCCGATTTGAGGGCAGTCATTGCCGAGTCAAAGAAGCTTTGCGGCGTTGAGAGGCCTTTGTTTACAAGGGTAAGCAAGATAGCGCACTATTTGCATGCATGATTATGTCTTTCAGGTATAATTGCAGGCACAGGGAATTGGCTAAGGGCATCTGGGTTAAGGAGCCGATAATACCAATAACGCTTGCCGGTAAGAATGGCGAAAAGCTGGATTTTACTGCAATTCTGGACTCTGGTTCTGATTTTGTTCTTATTCCAAAGGAAATCGCAGATGCACTTGGCGTTGATTATGCCCGCGGTGTTGAGATAAAGTCCAAGACATTTGATGGGCTTGATTTCATAACCAGGCTGGCAACGGTAAACATGGAAATAAAGAAGGGCCGGGAAAGGATTCCAATCCAATGCAGGGCTGCAATTTGCACCAATGGCCCTGATTACCATCATATAATCCTTGGTTCAAGCTTTTTCGAAAAATTTGAAATAACTTTTGACTACCCAAGGAACAAATTTGTCATTAAGAGAAGATGACAGGCTGTTTACGATGCCTTGAGCCGTTATTCGCGTATTACTTTTAGGTTAGGCACTCTTTCAAACGCATTGTCTGTTGTGGCAATTCTCTTGTCAAACAGCAGCGCTGTTGCGGCATGAATTGAATCAAATGCCCCGAAATCATATTTTTTTCTCAATTCAAGGCTTTTTTCGAAGATTTTCTGGCTAAAGCCGACTATTTTTATTTTCGGAAAATTTTCGATGAATAAGAGCGAGCTTTCTTTGCTCAGGTAATCGCTTATTTCCCGTTTTAACACGAGTTCAAGTTCAAGAAGCGTTATGACGGACGTGTACTGCCGCTCCTTGGATTTTAGTATATTTCTGCTTGTTTCTTGCAGCCTGTCGTCTTTCTTTATTTTTGCATAAATCAGGTCAAGGTCAACGTACATTTATTTCACTTTTTCTTTATTTCAGCATAAGCGTATTGTTCCGCTTTTGCATGGATTTTCGGCGTAATGAGCCCGAGTTCCCTGCCGACCTGCAGCAGCGAGTAACGCAGTGCCTCGGCTTTTGTTTTTGCATATCCTTCGCCTACAAGCTTTTCCAAAACCTCTTCCGAAACGCCCTTAAATTCAACCGTGAGAGTCGACAATCGTACCACCTAAAATGTAATAGTAAAACAATAGTATAATACTATTAATAAATATTCGGTTGGTTCTCTTTGGAACTGGCTTTTTTTTTGAGAAGTGTCTACTCCTTAATTGACGGCGGCAACTCGTGGTCAATGATTGCAAACAGCACTCTACTTGTTGCCGGGTCAAAGTCTAAAACAAGAATGTTCACCGGGTGTATTCTAGTTTGAAGTTTTGTTTTTTCAATTTTCAACAGTTCTTCATATGCTTGCTGAACAGCATCCTCAAACCTTAAGTAATGCTCGGAATTGTTCAAGTTAATGCCTTTTCTTTTCAGTTTTCTTTTTAATGCTTCAGAGTGTCTTGATTTGCGCAAGACATTCAAAACGAAATCTACAGATTGCGCAGGGTAAACCCTTTCAAGTAGGAGATTGCCCTTTCTTGAAAAGAACTGGACCTGTTGCAAGGCAAATTTTTTTGGGTTTGCTTCCCTTACTGTTCTCTCTATGTTCAGTGTATTTATTACATATTGTCTTGCTTCTTCAGGATTCCTGAATCGCCTTACTGTTGCAAGGGTTGTAGGTGAAAGTGCAAGCACTTTCCTGTGCCAAGGAGTTCCTGGAAGGAGTTCTTGCCTGGCCTTTTCAGGGTTTTGCCATTCTTTCCAGAATTTTTTGATGCGTGCTAGGGCAACCGTTTTTGGAGGAAATGCCCTTATTCTTGTGCCCTGTTTCTTAAGCTGCATTTGTTTAGCGCCTGATTTTAATATGGCGCGAATTGTTTTAAATTGAACCTTTTTTTTGTTGGAATAAAGGGTTGACATTACAGCGCCGCAACTTTTATTAATCATTAAACCCTATTATTAGCGGTGTAATGAATGGGTTTGTATGACGGCAAGACCGGGCATGCTCTGAATTTCAAGTTTGCTTTTGGCTGGAAAAAATTCAGGTGGCCTGTTATTGGCATTGCGGCCGCGATTTTTGTTTTTGCAATTGCCGTGTTCTTTGTGCTCCCTGCCTTGCAGCCAAGGGCGATTGATGCAAGGCTTGAGCCGAATCCTCTGGACTTCAAGGACGGAAGGACGAGCTATCTTACTGTCACAATCCGGAATGTGACCGATGCAACCGCAAACGATGTCGTTGTTTCCGTAAAAACAGTTGCTTCTGATGCCATAACCATTTTTCCCGCAACCAGGACAATTGCCACTTTGGGCAAGGGCGAGAACCGCACTTTGAGCCCTTTTGCAATAAGCCCGAATTCCGCTTCGCCGGTTTACAGCGGCACTTATTTCATCACGATTTCAACCGAAATAAACGGCAAGGCTTTTGAGGAACAGGTTGCGCTGGAACTCAAAGTTGTTTAGAATTCCACTGAAAAGCTTTCACCAAATCCTTTTGTTTCTTTTTGCCATTCCGCCTTTACCTTATCAACCCTGCCATAGCCCGGGCCTTTTTTGAGCTCTTCCAAAAGCAATTCAAGGTTTTCCCTGCTGCCTTGTGCCATTACTTCAACGCTGCCGTCAGGGCTGTTTTTCACAATTCCTTTCAGGCTGAGTGCCCTTGCTTTTTGCGCCACGAAATGCCTGAATCCTACGCCTTGGACAAAGCCGTAAACCATTGCGTGCAATTCCGCCATGCAACCATTAAACTTATTAAAACCTATATTATTATCCTTTTCTTAGTTGTTTATTTGGAGTGTGTTTTGATGGGCCTGAGGGAAATTAGGTTTCACGGCAGGGGCGGGCAGGGCGCTGTTACAAGCACGCAGGTTCTTGCAATTGCCGCTTTTAAGGATGGCAAGTACTCGCAGGCCTTTCCGAATTTTGGGGTTGAAAGGACAGGCGCGCCTGTTGAAAGCTATGTCAGGATTGACGAAAAGCCGATAAATTTGAGGCAGCATGTTTACGACCCGAATTACGTTGTCATACTTGACAGTTCGCTTATCGGCACGGTTGACGTGACGAAGGGCCTTGCAAAAAACGGCATTGTGATTGTGAACACGGACAAGGGCGCGGAAGAGCTGAAGAAAAAGCTCGGCAATTTCAATGTTCACGCGATAAACATCACGAAGATTGCAATGGATGTGATTGGCAAGCCTTTTGTGAATGTTGCGGCATTGGGCGCGTTCTGCGCCCTGAGCAAAGAGGTTTCCCTGAATGCCCTTGACGGGGCAATTGACGAGCTTTTCGGTGCAAGGGGCAAGGCTGCGATTGCCGAGCTTAACAAGAAGGCGGCAAAGGCGGTGTTTGACGCAAGCAAGTGATTTTTATGGCTGAAAAAAAGCAGGAATTTACGCCCGGCGCTGTTATCACTGAACCGGGGAGCAGCAGAAAATACAAGACAGGGGACTGGAGGGTTTTCAGGCCAGTTATTCTGCAGGACAAGTGCATAAAATGCAGCATTTGCTGGCAGGTATGCCCTGACGCTGCAATCAGGGTGGATGAAAAAACAGGCAGTTACAGCGTTGATTATGATTACTGCAAGGGCTGCCTGATGTGCGTAAAGCAGTGCCCTGTGAAGGCGATAATTCAAGAGGTTGAGGTTAAATGACAAAAATGGTTGTTGAGGCATCGCATGCCATTGCCCTTGGGGCAAAGCTCTGCAGGCCTGAGGTCATTCCGATGTATCCCATCACGCCGCAGACGCATGTGGTTGAGGACCTTGCGCAAATGATAAACGACGGCGAGCTCAATGCGGCAATGATTGACTTGGAATCCGAGCATTCCGCGGCCTCGGCAATGATTGGCGCTGTTGCGGCAGGAAGCAGGTGCTTTACCGCAACCTCAAGCCAGGGGCTTGCGTTGATGTTTGAAATGCTTCCAATAATAAGCGGAATGAGGCTGCCTGGCGTGATGGCTGTTGCAAACCGCGCCCTGAGCGCGCCCATCAACATCTGGAATGACCACAGTGACGCTGTTTCAGCGAGGGATCAGGGCTGGATACAGCTTTGGGTTGAAAGCAGCCAGGAAGCGATTGATACTGTTATACAGGGCTTTAAAATAAGCGAGGACAGGAATGTCCAGATGCCCCTGATGGTTTGCTTTGACGGCTTTACCCTTTCGCATGTGTTTGAACCTGTTGATATTCCTGACCAAAAGCAGGTTGATGGCTTTTTGCCAAAGTTCTCGCCTGTTTTCAGGCTTGACACCGAAAATCCGCTGACCTTTGGGCCGATCAGCTTTCCGGATTCTTTCATGCATTTCAAGAAGCAGCAGCAGGAAGCAATGCTCAATGGGCTTGATGTTATAAAGAAGGCAAATCTGGATTTCAAAAAGGCCTTTGGAAGGGGCTATGGTGACGGGCTCATTGACCTTTATAGGATGGATGATGCGGAGTATGCCGTAATGGGAATGGGGACCTTGTGCGGGACTGCAAGGGTTGCAATTGACAAGCTCAGGGCCCAGGGCAAGAAGGTTGGCCTTGTGAGGCTGCGCTCCCTGAGGCCATTCCCGGCGAAAGAGATTCAGGAAGCGGTAAAAAACCTCAATGCCCTGGCTGTGATAGACAGGCATATTTCTCTTGGCCAGGAAGGGCCTCTTTTCACCGATGCCAGAAGCGCAATTTACTGCAATGACATTTCAATCAATGGCTACATTGCAGGCCTTGGAGGCAGGGACATAACGGTAAAGCTTTTTGAGCGCGTTTTCAAAGACCTTGAGGAAGGAAAACAGAAGGGAGCGTGGCTTTTTTGACCGCAAGGATGATTAAAGGGCTGCCTTATGAAGAATACTTTGTTTCAGGGCACAGGGCCTGCGCAGGATGCGGCGAAGCCCTTGTTCTGAGGCATGTTGCAAAGGCGGCAGGGCCAAACACAATCATGGTTTGCGCCACCGGCTGCATGGAAGTTGTTTCAACGCCTTACCCTGAAACAGCCTGGGCAATTCCCTGGATTCACGCTGCGTTTGAAAACAATTCCGCCGTTGCCTCCGGCATTGATGCCGCGCTTAAAATGCAGGGCAGGCGCGACAAGGTAAACCTCCTTGTC
>JBAZQI010000026.1:0-13936 GCA_041645325.1 archaeon | reverse complement strand
GTATTTCAAACCAAATCCCCCTGCACAATGCGGGCACGCTTGTGGATTGTTTGGTTCCATACTTGACTATTTTACAACCAATAAAATTAAAGCAGTTATCCCCTATATCTAAATGATTCTAATGGCAAATTGATGAGGTCAATTCCATGAAGTACAGCGATATTGTTGATTATTCAAAGCTTGACCCTGTGAAAAAAGCGGCGCTTGAAAAGTTTTCGGATACTGTTTCAAGGCCTGAGAGGCTTGGGCTGCGCATTGTTCCTGAAACATTGGGCGAGCCTGCAGTTGCAATTGATTTGCCCGGGCAGGATTTTATGCTGGCTTTTAATGTTGAGGGCCTTGGCACGAAAAACCTGATTGCGGATTCCATGAGCAAGGACCCGAGGGGCAAGGGCGTAAAATATTATGAAAGCGTTGGCAAGGATTGCCTTGCAATGTCAACAAACGATTTGGCTGCCATTGGGGCAGATGCTTTTGTTTACGGCGACATTTTGAGCAGCGGAGACAGCGCATGGTTTTCCGACCCTGGAAAGGCGCGTGCGGTATTGCATGGTTTCAGGGCTGCTGCTGACGAAATTGGCCTGGCAATTCCCTGCGGCGAAACCCCCACGCTGAAGGGCATTGTGAATGATTCCACAATTGACATGGCAGGCGCTTCGCTTGGCTTGATAAGGCCGAAAGAGCATCTTACTTTTGGGCAAAAGCTTTGCGATGGCGACCTGATAATAGGTCTTGAATCAAGTGGAATCCATTCAAACGGGGTTTCGCTTGCGAGAAGAGTTGCGGAAAAGCTGCCTGATGGCTATTTTTCAGTGCTTCCTTCAGGAAAGCTGCTGGGCGAGGCTCTCTTGGAACCGACAATTCTTTACACCAGGGTCATAATTGACATGCTTGATTCCTGCGAGGTGCATTATCTCAGCCCTATCACGGGGCATGGCTGGAAAAAAATCATGCGCGCAAAAAAGCCTTTTTCCTACATGGTTGATTTTGTGCCAGAGCCTGGCGAATTGTTCCAGTTCCTTGTTGACAAGTCAGGTGCTTCGCAAAAAGAGGCCTATTTTACCTGGAACATGGGCATTGGCTATGCAGTGATTGCCTCAAGGGAAAGCAGGGATGCGATTTTTTCGGCAAGCGAAGAACACGGCATAAAGGCTTTTGAGCTTGGAGTTGTTAGGAAAGGCAAAAAAAGCGTTTCCATAAAGCCGAAGGGCATTGTTTTTGACTGATTGGTTATGATGGCTGATTTGGAATTGCCTGAAAAAAGCAAAGAAAGGCTTCTCAGAATGCTTGAGCGCTCTGTCAAAAGCAATGCGCCAAAAGGTGAATTTGGGATTCTTTTCAGCGGCGGCATTGATTCTGTGCTGCTTGCGTTGCTCTGCAAGCGCGCAGGCCTGAAATTCAGCTGTTTTTTTGGCTTTCTGGATGGCCTTGGAGAGCCGAAAGACCTGGCTTTTGCAAAAAGGGCGGCCGATTTTTTGGATGTAAAGCTTGAGCTGGCTCCTGTTTCAATGGAAAGCCTTCCAAAGCTGATTGGGGAAACAATTTCCCTGATTGGTTCAACGAATCCTGTGCAGGTTTCAGTTGCTTTGCCGCTTCTTGCTGCCTGCAGTAAAGCAAAGCAGATGGGCATTAAAACCGTTTTTTCCGGAATGGGCGCGGACGAATTGTTCTGCGGCTATGCAAAGTTCAGGAATGCTGTGGATATCGCTTTTGAGTCAATGAGGCTTGTGCAATTGCTTCCTGAAAATGACCTTAAAAGGGATTTGGCAATTGCTTCGCATTGCGGCCTTGAGATAAGGGCGCCTTACCTTAATTCCGAAATCCTGCGATTTGCACTTTCGCTGCCGAAAAATCTCAAGCTTTCAGGGCAGCGCAACAAAATCATCCTGCGTGAGCTTGCGGTTTCCATTGGCTTGCCAAAAGAGCTTGCGGAAAGGAAAAAGGTTGCGGCGCAGTATGGCAGCAATTTTGACAAGGGCATTGAAAGGCTTGCGAAAAAGGCGAAGGCCAAAGGCAAGCGCGATTTTTTGGAAGGCTTTGCAAAAAAGCCGGAGATTGCCGCGCTTTTTTCGGGCGGGGAGGCGAATGGCGGTTTTGCTGCTGATGCCAGGTGCAAGCGCATTGCCGCCCTTTTTTCAGGCGGCAAGGACAGCTGCCTTGCCTTGTGGCTCATGCAGCAGAAAGGCTTTGGCGTTGAATGCCTTGTTTCGGTAATTCCGAAGAATCCTGATTCCTTCATGTACCACAAGCCAGGCCTTGCTATTCTGAAAATGCAGTCAGGGGTCTTGGGCATTCCGCTTGTCATTGAAAGGACAGCGGGCGTTAAGGAAAAAGAGCTTGCGGCTTTGAAGAAAGCGCTTTCGCGGGCGAAAAAGGAGTTCGGCATTGAAGGAGTATGTTCTGGCGCATTGTACAGCAATTACCAGCGTGAGCGCATCCAGGGCATTTGCGATTCGCTTGGCCTGCTGTTTTTTTCGCCATTGTGGCACATGGACCAGGTTGCTGAGCTAAAAATGCTCGTTGATTCTGGTTTTGTTTTTATTGTCTCAAAGGTTGCGGGCCTTGGCAAGGATTGGCTTGGCAGGCGCATTGGCGGGAAAGAAATTGCCGAACTTGAAAGCCTTGGCAGGAAAAATGGCCTGCATCCTGCTGGCGAGGGCGGAGAATTCGAGTCATTAGTATTGGATGCGCCGAACTTTTCAAAAAGGATTGCAATCCTTTCAATGAAAAAAAACATTCAATCAGGGCTAAACGGCAGCATTGAAATAGGGGATGCAGGGCTGGAAAGCAAGTGAGCAGCTGGCAAATAACGCTGGCTATTGGAGGCGCAAGCGCAGTAAGGCAGGGCGGGCTGGAAAGCAAGTGAGCAGCTGGCCAGGCGATTCTGCCATGACGCCCAAAAGCTTAAGTGGCATTTTTAAATTGTTGCAGGCATAAATGCCTTTTTAGAATGCTTGATTTTTTGTTTTTTTTCTGCTTTTTTTCAAATCTTTTTTATGCGGGGGCGTTTTGATGCCTTCAGCTGCTTCTCTGGTGCTTGCTGACGGCACTGTTTTTTCCGGCACGAGTTTTGGCTTTGAAAAAAGCTCGGCAGGCGAGGTTGTTTTTAACACAGGCATGGTTGGCTATCCTGAATCTTTGACGGACCCAAGCTATAACGGGCAAATATTGGCCCTTACTTACCCTTTGATTGGAAATTACGGCGTGCCAAAGCCGGAAAAAGATTGTTTTGGAATAGAAAAAAACTTTGAGTCAGGCAAAATCCAGGTAAGCGGCCTGGTTGTGTCAGATTATAGCCAGGAATTCCATCACTGGGAGTCAAGCCAAAGCCTTTCAGACTGGCTAAAGGCTGAAAAGGTCCCTGCTGTCACCGGAATTGACTGCAGGGCATTGACAAAAAGGCTCAGGGAAAAAGGCGTAATGCTTGGGAAAATTGTTTTTGGCGGCGACAACATTGATTTTGAAGACCCGAACAAAAGGAATCTTGCGGCAGAGGTCAGTTGCCTGCAGCCTGTTCTGCACAGCAACGGCAGAAAAACCGTTGCACTGGTAGATTGTGGGGCGAAGAATAACATCATACGGAGCCTTTTGCAGAGGGGTGTGTCGGTGCTTAGGGTTCCGTGGAACTACGATTTGTTTAACGGCAAATATGAATTTGACGCGCTGCTTGTAAGCAACGGCCCCGGTGACCCGAAAAGCGTTGGTGAAACGATTGGCACTGTAAAAAAAGCGCTGGAATATGGCCTGCCTACTTTCGGGATTTGCTATGGCAACCAGATTCTTGCATTGGCTGCCGGCGCTGACACTTTCAAGCTCAAGTATGGCCACAGGGGCCAGAACCAGCCGAGCCAGGCTGTGGGAACAAAGCAATGCTTTATTACTTCCCAAAACCACGGCTTTGCTGTTGATGAAAAATCTTTGCCAAAAGGCTGGCTTCCCTGGTTCAGGAATTTGAATGACGGGACAAACGAGGGCATCAGGCATGAAAGCAAGCCGTTTATGAGCGTGCAGTTCCACCCTGAAGCCATGCCGGGGCCTGTTGACACGGCTTTCCTGTTTGACAAGTTTGTTGAAATTGCAAAGGCGGCTAAAAAATGAATCATGGAATAAAAAAAGTCATTCTTCTCGGCAGCGGTGCCCTGAAAATCGGCGAGGCTGGTGAATTTGATTATAGCGGGAGCCAGTGCATTAAAGCGCTTAAGGAGGAAGGCGTTGAGGTTGTATTGGTCAATCCGAATATTGCAACGATCCAGACAAGCAAGGACTTTGCCGACAGGACATATTTTTTGCCGGTTAATCCTTTTTTTGTTGAGAAAGTGATTGAAAGGGAAATGCCCCAGGGAATATTGCTTGGCTTTGGCGGCCAAACAGCCTTGAACTGCGGGGTTGAATTGTTCAAAAAAGGGGTTTTGGAAAAGCACGGGCTCAAGGTTCTTGGAACGCAGGTTGACGCAATAATCAAAACCGAGGACAGGGAATTGTTCAACAAAGAGCTTGCAAAAATTTTTGTAAAGGTGCCGAGAAGCATTCCTGCAACCGGCAAGCAGGCTGCGCTGAAAGCAGGCAGGAAAATAGGCTATCCCGTTATTATCAGGGCGGCATATGCTTTGGGCGGAAAAGGGAGCGGTGTTGCAAAATCAGAGGCAGAATTGGCGGCTCTGGCAGAAAAAGCGTTTGCTTATTCCCCACAAATTCTTGTAGAAGAATACCTGGCGGGATGGAAAGAGATTGAATATGAAGTGGTAAGGGACTGCTTTGGCAACTGCATTACTGTCTGCAACATGGAAAATTTTGACCCGCTTGGAATTCACACAGGGGAGAGCATTGTGGTGGCGCCATCCCAGACGCTTTCAAACAAAGAATACCACGAGCTGAGGGAAATTTCCATCAAGGTGATAAAGCACCTTGGCATTGTCGGCGAGTGCAATATTCAGTTTGCTTTGGATCCAAAAAGCGATGATTACCGCGTTATTGAGGTCAATGCAAGGCTCAGCAGGAGCAGCGCCCTGGCAAGCAAAGCCACGGGTTATCCACTGGCTTTTATTGCCGCAAAGCTTGCCCTTGGCTACAGCCTTGCAGAGCTTGAGAACAAAATAACCAGGAAAACAATGGCCTGCTTTGAGCCTGCCCTTGATTATTGTGTTGTAAAGATTCCAAGGTGGGACCTGCATAAATTCAGCAAGGTCAGCCAAAGCATAGGCACTGAAATGAAAAGCGTTGGCGAAGTAATGGCAATCGGCAGGACTTTTGAAGAAGCAATACAAAAAGCCATAAGAATGCTGAACATTGGCATGTATGGCCTTGTCGGAAACAAGGTAATGATAAAAGAAATCGCCCACAGCATAGAGCACCCTACAGACAAAAGGATATTTGCGCTGATTGAAGCAATCAAAAACGGCTACAGCATTGAAAAAATATACGATTTGTGCATGGTTGACAAATGGTTTTTGTTCAAGCTGCGGAAAGTGGTTGAACTGGAAAAACAGCTTTCAAAAAAGACTTTGGAAAGCATGACGGCAGGGCTTTTGCTTGAAGCAAAAAAAGCCGGCTTTTCAGACAAGCAGATAGCAATGATTATCGGCAGCGAATCCGAGCTTGCCGTAAGGGAAACAAGGAAAAAGCTTGGAATTTTGCCTGTGACAAAGCAAATAGACACTCTTGCCGCGGAATTTCCAGCCGAAACAAATTACCTTTACATGACCTACAACGGCTCGGAAAACGATGTTGCATTCGGCAAAAGCAATCAGGTAATGCTCTTGGGCTCAGGTAGCTATAGCATTGGCAGCAGCGTTGAATTTGACTGGTGCGGCGTTACGGCAAACAACACGCTAAAGCAGCTTGGCTATGGCACAATAATGGTTAACTTTAACCCTGAAACAGTAAGCACTGACTATGACGTATGCGACAGGCTTTATTTTGAAGAGCTTTCCCTTGAAAGGGTGCTTGACATTTATGAAAATGAGCTGCCTTTGGGCGTGCTTGTCAGCATGGGCGGCCAAATTCCAAACAACCTTGCAAAAAAATTGCACGATTGCAGTGTGAAAGTGCTTGGCACTTCACCCGAAAGCATTGACAGGGCGGAAAACAGGCACCTTTTCTCTCAGCTGTGCGACACACTTGGCATTGACCAGCCGCAATGGAAGGAGCTGACAAGCAAAAAGGATGCGCTGGCGTTTGCAAAAAAAGCGGGCTTCCCTGTTCTTGTAAGGCCAAGCTATGTCCTGAGCGGTGCGGCAATGAGCGTTGCATTCAATGCAGAGGACCTTGGCAGCTACCTTGACAAAGCAGCTTCGCTTTCGCCGGAGTACCCTGTGGTTATAAGCAAATTCATTTCAAACGCAAGGGAAATAGAGATTGACGCCGTGGCAAGCAAGGGCAGCATTTTGGTTTATGCAATAAACGAGCATGTTGAAAATGCCGGTGTCCATTCCGGCGATGCAACAATGGTTTTTCCGCCGCAAAGAACCTACCTTGAAACAGTGCGGCGCATTAAAACAGTTGCATCCAGCCTTGCAAGGGAGCTGAAAATCACGGGGCCTTTCAATATCCAGTTTTTGGCAAAAGAAAACGACGTAAAAGTGATAGAGCTTAATCTCAGGGCATCACGCTCTTTTCCATTTGTCTCAAAGGTTTCAGGCATAAACTTCATTGAGCTGGCAACAAAGGCAATTGTAGGCCATCCTGTTTCAAAGGTTGAAAAAAGCGCCTTTGATTTGGATTATGTGGGCGTTAAGGCACCCCAATTCAGCTTCAGCAGGCTGAAAGGCGCAGACCCTTTGCTTGGCGTTGAAATGTCTTCAACAGGCGAAGTTGCCTGCCTTGGCACCGATGTCGAGGATGCGCTGCTCAAAAGCCTTATTGCAACAGGCTTCACAATCCCGAAGAAAAACATTCTTGTAAGCATAAGCGGTGACATGAACAGGTTTGACCTGCTTGGCGGTCTCAAAAAGCTTGAAGGGCTTGGCTTCAGCCTCTATGCAACCGATACCACTCACCAGTTCCTCAAAGGCCGGGGCATAAAAAGCAAAGTGCTGCACAAGATACAGGAGAAAAAAAAGCCGAATGTGCTGGACTATCTGAAAGGAAGAAAACTCGATTTGGTGATTGCAATCCCTGACGAGTTTGACAGGCAGGCCCTTGAAGCAGAATACGATTTGAGGCGAAATGCAGTTGACTTTTCCGTGCCGTTGGTCACAAACAGGCAGCTTGCAAAGCTGCTGATCAATTCAATGGCAAAAAAGAAAATGGAAAGCCTTGAAATACTGTCCTGGCAGGAATATGTGCAATAGCTGCAGCCGGCAACCTTTCCCTTTTAAAGCCGGCTGCCAGGAATTCCGGCTTTGCCCATTTGCAATCATTGCCCCAGGATTTTTTCGCATTCGGGTTTCCACGCCGGTTCAACGATGCAGAAGAATGCAAGCTCTTCCCTGCCAGTGTTTTCAATCCATTGCTCTGCATTTGCGGGAATGAAAACAGCGCAGCCCTCTTCAACTTTTTCGCTTTCCTTGCCTGTATGCATAATGCCTTTTCCCCGCACTATGCAATAAACCTCAGTGCTTGTCAAAACATGCCTTTTTGTCCTGCAGCCAGGCTTCACCTTTGCAATTCCAAGGCTGTAGTTTATTTTTGCATCATCCTTTGCCGGGTTCAGGAGTTCCCTGAAAAGCGTGCCGTCACCGGCAAGAAACTCCTTGCTTTCCTTCAGTTTTTTCACAATCATTTTGCATTTCACTATCCCAAGCTTTTCGCAAGCATGCCTGCCTCTATACAAATCCCCTTTTCCAGAAGAATATTATAAGGGCAATGCCTATCAGGTTTATGGCTGTGAGTATTCCAAAGGCCGTGATGCCCTGCTGGTAGTTCACCCAGAACGAGAAAATCACAAGCGAGGTGCACACGCCTGCAAGCAGCGCGTGGATTGCTGCAACAAGCTTCATTTTCTTTTTTATTTCAGGCGTTATCTTAATCATTGTTTCTTCCTTCCCGGCTTTTTTTTTCAGAATTCCAGGTGCTGCCTTTCTTCTTTTGCCTTTTGCTTCAGGTATTCCATGTATTCGTTTTCGAGGTTTGCAATTGTTGCAAGCTTTCCTGATTCAAGGAATTTGCTTATTTCCTTGAGGAAAACATTGCCCCCTATTACGTGCGGCATGCAGACAAAGTCCGCGCCGGCTTCGTACAGCTTAAGCGCGTCCTTGTAATAGTGGGCTCTTGCAAAAACAGGCGTGTTCTTGTTTGCTTTTTTGACAAACCTAAGGGTTTTCAGCGAGGCCTTGATGTTTGGTATTGCAAGTATGACAAGCTTTGCCTCTTTTGGGTTTGCCTTTTCAAGCTCATTAGTTTCTTCGGCGTCACAGTAGCTTGCCTTGATGCCCTGTCGCATGCAGCTGTAAACAACCTCTGAATCCTGGTCCAGCACAAGCGTAGGGTAGTGCTTGTACAGTGCCTTTGCTATGTTGGAGCCCATTGTGCCACCGCCCAGTATGAGGATGTGGTTGCACAGCTTGCTTGGGGTGTTTTCAAGGCTTGAAAGCTTTGCCGTGAACCTTTTTCTCTTGATTTTTTTAGGCAGGTGCCTTGCCGCCTTGTCGAATGCCCTGTTGACGCCGTTTTGGGCTCCCATAAGGTAAGGCGCCAGCACCATTGAAACCGTTATTGTGAGAATTGTGAGCGAAAAAAGCCCTTCGCTCAGCACGCTTGTTGCCGGGCTTGTGGGGTCAAAGCCCATTTGTGCGACAATGAGGCTGAACTCGCTTATGTTTGCAAGCCCAAGCGCCACCATTACGCTTATCCTGCTTCCATAGCCGGAAAAAAGCGTGATGAAGTAGTAAATCACGGGCTTTATCACAAGCACTGTTGCGATGATGAATGCTATGAGGGCAAAAGGCACTGCCGCAAAGGAAGGCGTGAGCTGCATTCCGAGCGAAACGAAGAAAAGTATGACAAAAAAGTCGCGCAGCCCCCTGATCTTGTTGAATATTTCGGTGTTGTAAGGCAGTGTTGACAATGCGAGGCCGCCGATGAAAGCGCCGATCGCTATCGGCAGGTTCATCAATATTGCAAGGCCGATGAATATGAAGCAGCTGCTCAATGCCGCGAGGTAAAATTCTTCCTGGTAGTTAAGGCTGAACCTGAACATTCTCGGCAGAATGTGCCTGTTTATCACGGCTGCCGCCGCAACCAGCACCGCGACTTTTACCACGACAAGCGGAAGGAATGCGGGGGAAAGCGCTGTTTCGATGTCCTGAAGCAATGGAATGGCAAGTATCACAAGCAAATCCTGCATCAGCAGGAATCCTATGAGCAGCCTGCCGTGCAGCGTGTTTATCTGGTAGCTGTCGCCCAAAAGCTTCACCACGACCATTGTGGAGCTGAATGAGAGTATTACGCCGAGAAAAACCGACTGTTCAAAGGAAATAATGCCGGGAAAAAGCAGGCTGAAGAGCATTACTGTCCCTATTGTGAGCACAACCTGCAGTGTTGCGCCCATTGCCGCAATCTTTCCCATGCCGAGGAATTTTCTTATGTCTATTTCAACGCCCACGCTGAAAAGCAGGAATGCTATTCCAAGCTCTGAAAGAATCCTGATGTCCTGCATGTTTGAAATTCCTATTCTGACACCCTGGAAGCTGTAGCCAAGGGCTCCCAGGCCTATTGGGCCAAGGACAATGCCTGCAAGAATGTATGCAAGCAGGCTGGGCTGTTTCAAAAGCCTTGCAATGTAGCCAAAGATGGTTGCGGCAACAACTATAAGGCCCAGGTCTATGAGAATGCTTAAATCCATTGCCTATCGCTAATAGCAACCGGTTTGTTTTATTTAAAGCTTTCTGGGCTTTTTCCATTCCGGCTTGTTTTTGGGCTTCAGTTTGCTTTTTCAAGTCTCCATCTTGTGCCCTGCGGCGTGTCGTTGAGGATTATTCCTTTTTCCGCAAGCATTTTCCTCACTGCATCCGCCTCTGCCCATTTCTTCTCGCCGCGCATTTTTTCCCTTTCTTTTATCAGCGCAAGGTCTTCCCTGGAAATGGCCTGCTTTTGTTCAAAGTCCATTACTGCAAGCACCTTGTCAATGTTCTTGAGGAAATCAAGCGCCGCCTTTGCGCCTTTTTTGTCCATCTTTCCGGCATCAAGGATTGAATTGCATTCCCTTGCGAATTCGAACAATGCGGCGAACGCAAGCGGCGTGTTCAAATCATCATCCATCGCCGCCTCAAACTTTTTCCTTGCCCTTGCTGCCGCCTTTTGGGCAAGCCCTGTGTCCTTTCCATCAGCATGCAGCAGTTTTGAGGCAAGCTCATTGAGCCTGTCAATGCTGTTCTGCGCAGCCCTTAACCCTTCAAAGGTAAAATTGAGGGGCTGCCTGTAGCTGCCTGAAATCATGAGGTAGCGGATTGCCGCGGGATTGTAATCCTTCAAATCCCGCAGGGTGTAGAAATTTCCAAGGCTTTTTGACATTTTTTCGCCGTTGACCTGCAGGAACGCGTTGTGCACCCAGTATTTTGCGAACTTTTTGCCCGTTACAGCCTCTGATTGCGCTATTTCGTTTTCATGGTGCGGAAAAATCAGGTCTTCGCCGCCGCCGTGGATGTCAAAGCTGTTTCCGAGGTATTTCATGCTCATTGCGCTGCATTCAATGTGCCAGCCTGGCCTGCCCTTCCCTATTTCAGTTTCCCAAAAAACATTTCCGTCCTTTTCGTCCCACGCTTTCCACAATGCAAAGTCCTGTGCCTGCCCTTTTTCGTACTCATCCTGCTTTACCCTCGCCCCTGCCTTGAGCTTCCTGAAGTCTATGTGCGCAAGCTTCCCGTAATTCTTGAATTTTTTTATGCCAAAGTAAATGCTGCCGTCCTCGGCCCTGTAGGCAAAGCCCTTTTTCAGCAGCTTTTTTACCAGGGAAACCATTTCCGGCACGTGCTCTGTTGCCCTTGGGTAAATGTCGGCAGGCATTATCCTGACGCTTTCAATGTCTTCAAAAAAAGATTTTGTGTAGCGCTCGGTGAATTCCTTCAAGGAAATGCCTTCTTTTTGCGAGTCCCTTATTGTCTTGTCCTCAACATCCGTGATATTGCGCACGTGCTTTACCTTAAAGCCTTTGTAAAGCAAATAGCGCTTCAAAATGTCTTCGGCAAGGAAAGACCTGAGGTTCCCGATGTGAATGGCATTGTAAACAGTCGGCCCGCAGGTGTACATTGAAACATTTTTCCCGCGCAACGGCCTGAAGATTTCTTTTTTCCTGCTTAAAGTATTGTACAGCCTGAGCATTTAAACCACAATAGACTAATGAATTAAAGAATATAAAAGAATTGGCATAGAAACAATAAAAAATTGGTTCTCTCATTAATGAGTTATGGAACCAAGGAGGCCAAAGTTTGTTGGCAAAAAAACAAAGTGGGAAAAGCGGAGAATTGTAAGGCGATTTGCAAGGGCAGCTAAAGGAAAAAAACCTTTGGTTGAACTGCTTACAATTGCTTCTCCTGAAGAAAGGGCTGCTGCATTAGAGCGGGAAAAAATGGTTTTTTATGACGGTCCACAAAGGATTGAATTGCCTCTGGTTTCAAAGCGAGGCGAAGAGAGCCTTCAAGGTATTTATAAGGTTGGCAGGGACTTGGTTGTTTTTAGGCACCCTTTAACAAGAAGCGCAAGCAATTGGATGAAGGCATTAAAATATAACATTGGTTTCGGGGAAGAATATGTCAAGGATTTCTCTTTTTTTTCAACTGTTCCTGATTTGGCTCATATGGAAGTAAATCCTCTCTGGCGCGGAAGAGGATTGGGCCTAAAAGGAGCATCAAAGGCAGAAAGACATGTCAGGGCAACAAAGAGTGGAAGATATATTTCTAACCCAGGTCCGAATCTTTTTGAGATTTTTAGAAAGCTTGGTTTTAGGGAAAGCCCTTTCAGAATGTATTCTGGAAAAATTGGTAAATTAGGAAAATTCAATGAACAAGATAACCTTTTGAAGTATCATGTAATCGAGGCAATTGACCCGAAAACTGGCAAGGCTCGGCTATTCCGCTTTCCAATCAAAGAAGCTTCGAGCAACTGAAGTTTATAGTTTAAAGCATTAATCTTCTATTTTGTCTAACAGGCAATGATTCGGTTATCGCCTGTATCCGTTTTCAAATCCTGAACTGCGCTTTCCAGTAGTTGCAGGTTTCAGCTGTCTTTTGTTCCGCAAGGCCTGTGTATTTTTCGGGGTTCTGCAGCAGTTCAAGGTTCTGCTGCCCGAATTTTGCGGTGTATGGCCCTGCCTTTTCGTCGGCAAGAACAAGGTCCATGAGTTTTTTTCCTGACTGCTGCGCTTCAAGGGTTTTTTTCCTCACGTATTCGTGCGCGTCTGGATGGCCTTTTGCCGCAAGCAAAAGGTACAGGGGCTCGGCTACAATGCCTTCCCTGCTTTGCGCAAAATTCCTTTTCATGCTTTCCTTGTCAACAACAATCTTTTCGCAGACTTTGTTCAGCCTGTCTGAACCTGCAACAAGCCCTGCAAACAATTCCGGCACAAACCTTTGCGAGGCGCTGTTTGTCAAATCCCTCTGGTGCTCGCTTATTGCGTCAAGGTTGAAGGTTACAATGCGCGGCATGAATTCTTTCCAGAGGCTTTTCACGTTTTCAAAATTAATCGGGTTTCTTTTGTGCGGCATTGTGCTGCTTCCAACCTGCTTTTCGCCAAATGCTTCAGACACCTCGGCGATTTCGCTTCTTTGCAGGTTTCTCATGTCGTCGGAAAAATTTGCAAGCACGTTGAATGCCCCAATCAGCGCATTAAGCAGGTCAAGCAATGATTCAGGCGCCACGATCTGCGTTGAGTGCATGCATTGTCTCAGTCCAAGCTGTTCCATTATGCTTTTTTCAAACGCAACGGCATCGTGCACAAAGAGGCTGCTTCCGTTGTATGCCCCGACCGCGCCGGAAAACTTTCCTTCAAGGGCGTCTTTTGCCTTTTCAATCGCCATTATCCTGTTGCCGAGCCTGTTTACGTATCCTGCAATTGCAAATCCGAACGTTATGGGCTCGGCGTGCTGGCCGTGCGTTCTCCCGATTTGCAGGGTGCGTTTTTCCCTCAGGGCAATGTCAATCAGCGTTTTCTCAAGCTTTTTCAAGGACGGCAAAACAATCTTTTCGCATGCCTCCTTATAGCGCAATGCATTTGCCGTGTCAACAATGTCATAGCTTGTTGCGCCGAAGTGCACAAAGGGCTTTGCCCCTTCGCTTACCTTTGCCCTGATGCAGTTGGCAAGCGCCCTTACGTCATGCTTTGTTATTTTTTCTTCGGCATAAACCTCGGGGGCAGTGACTTTTTCCGCCGCCTTTGCGATTTCTTCGGCTATTTCCCTGCCGCAAATGCCCTGTTTTGCGAGCGCTGTTGCCAGTGCGGCCTCAACCCTTGCCTGGTATCTTATCCTTGCCTCTTCGCTCAGGAATTTTGCGCTTGCCTCGTCCCAGTAGCGGTAATCAAGCGGCGAAATGCCGTCGAATTCGCTTCTTTCCATAAAATCACCTTTTTTTCCCCAAAAATTCCCCGTATGCATTCATTGTTTCTTCAATGCCAGGCGCGTTCCAGATTTTTTTGCCAATCCAGGCCTCGCACACTCCCTTGTACATATCGGCCGTTATTTCAACAAGTTTCCTTGGAAGCCTTTCCGGTGCGGTGAATTCGCCGTGGCCTTTTCCCATTGCCTTTTCTTTTTCAATCACCGCATACCATGGCGTTGTCTTGTAATAATCGCGCAGAATCTGCTTGCTTACGTGAATGCCTTTGTGCAGGAACCTGTTTTCGTCAAGCGTTCCGCACACGTCCACAAGAATGAGCTCGCGCTTTGGACTCATTGCAAATTCCACCTTGCCGTCAGCGTGCTCAAGGCCGATGCTGTCCGCTTTTTCGGTTATGAATTCGTTGACTTCAAGTGCCTTTGCCTTCAGGTCCTCAATTTCCCTGCCG
>JBAZQI010000025.1:0-15145 GCA_041645325.1 archaeon | reverse complement strand
AACCAGCAACTGTGCGCCAAGCGCCTTTGCCTCATTGTCCTTCAAATCGCAGGCGCCATAGCACGGCTCAACAAAGGAAATGGTTTTCGCACCCGTCTTTTCCTCAATCTGCGCGGAGATTTCCTCAAGCCTTTGCAGCAGGCCCTCCGGCAATTGCACCGCGACAAGCTTTGCCCCTTTTTTCCTGATTTCCAGCAGCGCCTTTTCCAAATCAAGCGGCATCATAAAAAATGGTTTCAGCAAACGCTTTTTTAATATAGGGCTATTCTTCTTTTGCCTGCCCGAGAATGAGCTTTTTTTCTTCTTCAAGCACTATTGCCCTTACCTTTTCCACCGCATCAATGTTTGCCGAAATGCTGTCAATGCCGAATTTCACAAGATGCCTCACCATTTCACTATCGCTTCCGGCCTGCCCGCAGATGCTTGTCGCAACTTTCTTCTTTTTGCATTTCCTTATCACGTACTTTAAGCTTCTCAAAATTGCCGGGTGCAGTTCCGTGAATTGCCTCTGGATTTTCTCGTTGTTCCTGTCAATTCCAAGGGTCAGCTGTGTCAGGTCGTTTGTGCCGAAGGAAATAAAATCAATGCCCTCCGCCAAAATCTCGTCAATGCTCCACACGGCGGCAGGCGTCTCAATCATTACGCCGAACTGCGTTTCCTTTCCGGGCTCAAGCCCGGCCTGCTTTGCAATCTCCTTTGCCCTTCTGACCTCTTCCGCGCTTTGCACAAATGCAAGCATTACGCCAATGTTGTTCAGGCCCTCATCGTGCAGCTGCCTGATTGCGTCAAACTGTGCCTTAAGCATTTCAGGCACATCCAAATCGCGCCTGATCCCGTGCCATCCTATCATCGGATTGTCTTCCTTTGGCTCCTTTTCCCCGCCCTTGAGTTCGCGGTATTC
The DNA here is from genome assembly GCA_041645325.1 of archaeon. GTDB lineage: Archaea > Iainarchaeota > Iainarchaeia > Iainarchaeales > JAFCCL01. The sequence continues at coordinate 14,244 of JBAZQI010000025.1, read as the reverse complement.
ATCAGTTCTTGCATCAAACGTTCGGTACCACACAGGCTTGCCCCTGAAAAGCGATGCAACCGTTTTTACGCCTGCCTTGACAACAGCCGTGAGCTCCTCGCTTTTTCCCTCCCTTATGAACTCAGCAGGGTGCATTCCGGACGATGTAATCATGTGCTCAGCCCTCAGGAGGCCAACGCCATCGGCATTCGTTTTCGCCGCCTGTTCAGCCGCATCAGGCAACGCCACATTCACCTTTACTTTTGGCGCTATTTTGCGCAGCAATCCCTCGATTTTTCCCTCTTCTTCTTTCTGGCTTTCTTCCGGCATCTCCTCCGCTTTCCTGCCGCCGAACTCTTTTATTATTTCTTTTGCCTCTCCGAACGCCTTTTCCGCGATTTCTTCGCGCTCTTCTTCAACGCGCTCTTCAAGCTCTTCCTGCTCGATTTGCCCTGGCGTTTCCTCCTGCCTTTTCACGGCTTTTTTCGCGCCTGCCCTTATTTCCTTTTCAAGCACTTGTTCAACCTCGTCAACGTCAGTCAGTTTTATAACCTGGATTTTTTCTTCTGCGGGCTTTTCTATTTCCACAAAGCCCTTGTATACAATTCCCTCATAGCCGTTTACCGTTACCTCATCCCCGTCCTCAAGAATGTCAGTGGCCTTTTCGGTTCCGACAACGCAAGGTATCCCAAGCTCCCTGCTTACTATTGCCGCATGGCAGGTTACCCCGCCCTCGTCCGTTATGATTGCAAGGCTTTTTTTCATTGTTGGCACCCAGTCAGGGCTTGTCATCTGCGTCACAAGAATGTCACCCTTTTTGACATTTGCAATCTGCGCAACATTCCTCACAACCCTTGCCCTTCCCCTCGCAACGCCTGGCGAAGCCGCAAGCCCTTCAAGCACAATCTTGTCCTTCAATGCTTCCAGCTTTTTGTCCCTTTCCGCGCTGCTCTTCCCTTCCCTGATGCCAAGCGTGGTAATCGGCCTGCTTTGCACTATAAACAGCTCTTTTTTCTCCATTGCCCACTCAATGTCCTGTGGCTTGCCGTAATGATTTTCAATCTGCTTTCCAAGCTTTGCAAGTTCCACGATTGCCTTGTCATCAAGCTTCTGCTTTTTTGCCACAGCCGGCGCAAGCTTTTCTTTGATGTTTTCCCTGCCAGCCCTCACAATCCTGAAAGTCTGGCTGTGCACCTTTTTTTCAAGCAGCCTGAACGAGCCCTTGTCAACTGTGTATGTGTCCGGCGTGACGCTGCCTGAAACAATGGCTTCGCCCAGGCCAAAGCCGGCTTCTATTATGATTTTGCTTTCGTCTCCTGTTGGTTCCGCTGTGAACATTATTCCCGAAACCTGGCCGTTCACCATTTTTTGCACAACAACTGCAATGCCGACCTGTTCGGTGGAAAAATTGTTCTTTTTCCGGTAATATACCGCTCTTGCGGTGAAAAGCGAGGCCCAGCATTTCAGCACTGCCCTGAGAAGGCTTTCCCTGCCCTTTATGTTCAAAAATGTTTCCTGCTGCCCTGCAAAGCTCGCCTCGGGCAAATCCTCCGCAGTTGCGGAACTCCTTACGGCAACATATTCCTCATCGCAGCTTGTCAGCCATGCGATTTGTTTTTCGCACAGTTTGCCATAGGCTTTCCTGATTTCGTTTGCAAGCTGTTCGGACATCGGTGTCTTGAGAATGAGGTTTCGCACTTCCTCGCTTACCCTTCCAAGCTGTTCCGTGTTCTCAACGTCAATTGCGTCGATTTTGGAGACAATTTCGCGCTTTATGCCTGTTTCCTGGATGTAGCGGAAATAAGCCTGTGCCGTTACCACAAAGCCAGGGGGCACGGGAAAATTGTTGTTTGCCATTTCGCCCAAAGAGGCGCCCTTGCCGCCCACGCTTGGGATGTCCTTTATCCTTATGTCCCTGAACCAGAGGATTCCCGGCGATTCAATTCTATAATTATCCATAATCCTATTACAAAACTGCATTTTTGCTTAATAAGGTTTCTGCTGTGGAATTGCGGCATAAAACGCAATGAATAAATAAGGATTAAGACATTAATCCTTGTCATGAGAAAGTTCAAGGCAACCCCGCAGAAAAAACTAATCGGAATGGCAATTCTTTTCGTGCTCGTTCCCCTGTTCCTTTTATGGTACTGGGTTTTTTTCCTTGGCCACAAGCCAGGCACCGACACAATGGCCATAATTGCCTGCGTTGCTGTCCTTGCGGCTTTCCTTTACTTAAGGTACAAAAAGCAACTGGCAAAAGCCCAATCCATGCCTGCTGAAGGCGAAAGCCTGCCGGAAGATGATGAAACCGAATCGGAAGAAAAAGGCGGGAAAGAAGCGGAATTTGAAGAAGGCGGGGAAGAGGGCGCAGAAGAAGATGAAATTGAAGAGGCTGAATCCGAAGAAGCGCCGGAAGAAGAAGTCGAAAAGAAATACAAGGAAGAGGAAAAGCTGGTGAAAGCCGCGGCAAAGAAGCGCAAGGGCGAAAAGCGGTAAGCGCAAAAAACGGTTTTGTATTTAAAGAAGGGGCTCCCGAGGGAGCCCAAAAAAGAAAGCTATAAGAACAAGTTCAAGTGAATGCCTGTTCTTACTTCTTTTTCTTATTTTTATTTGCTGCCATTAAACTGTCCTCCACAAAAAATAAGGCGAGTGCAGCGATTGCCGGCAGACAAAACCGCTACAGCAAAACACTGAATAGCCCAAAGTAATAGGCGTCCATAGTATTTAATCCTGCCCTTTTCAAATTTCCGGCGCTTGCGCCTACTCTTGTCTTCAAAGCTGGGCCTGCAAACAGACCGTCTACTAATGCAATTTTTAAATTATTCACCGGCGCCTCAGCGAATTAGGCCAATTTTTGCCAAGCTACCGTCAACAGGAGTCAATTCAAAAAACAAGGACTCAAAAGAAAAGCGAGGGGAGGGAATTAAACTCTGAGTATAGAGCGCACACCAGTTTTTGCACCCGAATTTAAATCTATTGTGCCGGGAAGTTGATTTAAGCATAAGCAATGGGTGGCTTCGCCCATCTCTCACCAGCCTCGCGGTCAGGGTCATAGTCAGTTCTTCATCGAGGCAATAAAAATTGTGCCTGAAAGGATTTTTAAGGCGAAAGTTAAGCAGAACTGAAAGCAATGCCTCTTAATTTTACAGTGTAATACACTTCAATAATTCCGTTCTGGTTTTTCTTTAATTCAAAGCAGTATTCCACAGAAACATCAGTGCACATTGGGCTGACAGGGCTGCATGTTCCGTCATTAATAATTATTTTTCTTGGGTTTGTTTGTGGAATTATTTCTCCATTCATCATTTGTTCTGCCGTAATTGACAGTGCGCTTGAATTTTCATCAAAATAATCCAATCTGAATCTAATTTTTGGTGCGCATTCGCCAGAATCTATGTTTGAAGGGTCTATTGCAAATTCCTCGTTCAATTTTATAACCTGGTCATTATATCCGGTAATTATGCGGTCTGAAAATTGATTTGCAGGATTTTCCAGTTTTGTTATCGGCACTTTTAGAATAATTGAATCTGCAGTGCTTGTTCCGTTGGTGCTGTTGTCAGGAAAAATGCAACCGCTGAACAAAACAGCAATCAGGATTATTCCAGCCAGGAATATTTTTGTTTTCATTTTTATTCACAAGAAGCTGACATTGTTACATCGAATTCCTGGGTTGGGAACGGCTCCTCTACATCGGGAATTTTCTCAACCATCCTTAATCCGCTGAGTTCTTCTGCCGGGCAATCTGGTTTGTTTCTTTGGAAGTAGTCGCCTCCGATTGCAGCATAGGTAAAGGTTACCTCGTTTATTGGCGTATCCACTGGTGCATAATATTCGTCAAAGTCATCGCCTGTTGAACTGGTTTGGCTGTTTTCAACGTATAATTTCAGGGTTTTGTCTGTTGAGAATGTCAATCCATGAAAGTCGAATGTTGCTGTTCCCCTGCATACATAGCTTCCGTCCCAGGGCATGTCAGGGCTCCATAATGACTCTGTTCTATAGAATGTACATACAATTGTTGGCTCTGAAACAAGAGTAATGTCAGGTTCTGTAGGCGTATCGGGCGTTACAGTGCCTGAACCTGAGCAGCTTCCTCCAAGGCAGCATTCTTTCCCTTCTCCAATGCAAAACATTCCGCAGAATACCTGTCCCTGAGGGCAGACCGGGCAGGTTCCGCCGGCATCACAGCTGCTTGTGGGCTGAAGGCAATAACTATTGATTATTCCGTCATCGCAGCAAATTGCGTTTTGCGGAATGCATCCTGCCCCGCATTGCTGAAGGCTTGCAGGGCATTGGGCCGTGTTTATTATATCTTCATCAGTTTCAATGTATCCGCTGAACAAAAAATATCCGCTGAACAAAAAAGTCAAAATAATTATTCCAACCAGAACTATTTTTGTTTTCATGTTTATTACATCCTTTGGACTCTTTTGTGGAATTCTTCTGTCGTTATTTCCCCTTTTGCAAGCTTCCTTTTTAGGACTTCCATTGGTTTTTCTTCTGGCTTTTCTTCAATAATGATTTTTTGTGCAGTAACCACTTCTTTTTCTTTTATTTCAGCTCTTTGTTCCAATATATTGCCTCGGAAAGACTGCAGCTCTTTTTCTTTGCCATAAAAGGTAAAATCCTGCATTTTTTCGCCTCTCTCAACACTCACAACCATATGTTTCATGAGCGCTCCGCCAGTTGTAATGTTTACTACGCTTTTTAATGCCAGTGAAAAGAGCGGGGATAATTCATTCGACCAAAAGCCGCCTGTTTTAAGGAAAACCAACCGGTTACTTGTTAAAACCAGAGCACCGTTCTTGCTTTCGAAAGCCTCAGGCGGACCTGTTTCCACCCAGTCTGCTCGGCAAGAAAGATTTGCAACAAATTCTTCGCCCTTATCCAAAACCAGACTTTCCCTTGCTTTATTCAAATCCACAATCAAGCACCTTGTTATCCACAGTATGCATTCCCTGAATAAAAGACTTTTGTTTTCTCCAGTTATCCACAGCAACTCTGCGGCTCTAAGGAATCAACTTTCGCAAAAATCTTTTATTTAACAAAGGGCGCCCACGGGCACGAATCCAATAGCTTTTTCAAGTAGCAATTAAATTCTGCCTCTACAGAACCACACCTACTACCAACCACAAACAAGTCCTTTAAGCGAGGAGAGGGAATTAAACTCAGAGTATAGAGCGTACACCGGTTTTTGCGTCCCGAATTCAAAAATATTATGTTGGGAAGTGAATTTAAAGCCTGAGTAATGGGCAGTTTCGCCCATCTCTCATTAACCTCGCGGTCAGAGTTATCGTCAGTTGAACATTTATGCCCCTTATTGATGTTACTGCAATCCTTGGACAAACTTAAGCCAATACACGAATGCTTATGCGGCAAAGTGGCTAAATTTTGGTCTCTTTGGGAATGGAATTTGGCCAACCTATTTTTTTTAGGATGTGCAACTATTGTTTATAAACGGCCCGAATTGGTTCTATTGTATCAAATTTTTTCCAAAAAATCCGTTAGCTTGTCTTGCCCGATTTTTAGCATTGTGGCTGATGCTGCTATTGTGCCGTCTATTTTGAATCTTTCAAGCTTTTCCTTGAATCCTTTGGCAAGTTTTTTGTTCAAACCCTTTGTTTTTGTTCTCTGGCCATTTTTCACAATCCATAGGCTTGGACTGTTTTCCAGCAAAGCGTAAAGGTCGGCAATGTCTTTTGTTCTTTTGAAGGAATCGCTTCTTCCTGGAATGGATTTCAGCTTCATTTCAATCAGTATTTTTGAGGAAGGAACCATTACTTGAATGTCCTTGATTTTTATGTGCTCTTTTTCTTTCTTGAAAACCTTTTTGAGCAACGGTTCCGGCATTGAATGCCCGATTTTTACTGGCGTGGCGATGTCAAAGTAAATATATGAAAGATTGTGGATTGGATGTTTTTTGCTTTCTTCCAGGTCAAGTTCTTTTTCCGTGTCGCTGTGAAAAATCTTTACCCAGCGAAATGTTGAGTGAGGATGAAATCCCATTCTCGTGAGTTTTTCCTCAACTGCCTTGGGCTTTATTTTTGCGGGGTCAAAGAAAATGTCAATGTCCCTTGAACCAATATGCAACACGTCTTTGTTTTTGAGAGTGTAATGCACTGCCCAGCCGCCCATGAGGCCAATTTCATCAACTTCCTTTTTTCCAAGATTCTTGAAAAAATCATACAAAAATTCGTCGGACTTTTCCATCATCAGCTTTTCCATTCAATAATCACGCCTTGTTGTTCAGCCATTGTTCCATCAGAAAATTTGCCTGTTCTTCAGCCAAGCCGCCAAAACTAAAGAGGTCGCTCAAAAGTATTGGCATGGGTGCTACTGAAAAACCCTTTATTTTTGCTGCGTCCTTGAAAAAAGCTTCTTGTTCTGTTGGGGCAATGAAGAGATTTGCCTGGCTCTTTTGTGCTTTTAGGCAGTTTTTTGAAAGCAAGTATTTGCTCCACTTTTCTTCTTCTCCTTTTCTAACATAAACGTGCACTTGGTCTGTTTTCACATATGGTCTATAAAGTTCGCTTCCAGCAAAAACACTGAAAGCATGCGGCAGTTTTGACTCCAGAACCATTTTCAGCGTTCCAGAAAATCCAATTGGCGAATGGTAATTGATTGTTTTTAGGCTTGCGAATGGCCTTGCAAGCGAAATCATTTTTATGATGTCTCCCGCCCTTGCAACCCCATACTCGGCGGTTTTTGTGTCCTTCGCGATGAGCCCGCTTTTTTCGAGTTCTTTTACAAAGGTGAATGTCGGGCCGTAAGTAAGAGCCAAATCCAAAATCGGAAACCGCGTATTCTTCTTGTAAACCGCGTCGTCTTTTCCAAGCATTTCGGCAGCGCCTTTCCTCAACTCGTAAATACTCCACTTTCTCCCCCTGTTTTTCAGCATCCACAAAATGGAAACAAGCCTCTTCTCGGTCAACTTAAGCATGACTATATTCGTTTTACGAATAGTATATAAATATAACGAATAGGTGCATTTGGAGTTAAAAATCACCCAAGCTCCGCTGTTGCTGGTCTTTGTCCGTTTGATTCTTTGCCTTTTGGTATTGGTATGCCAGGGCAATATTCGTCTTTTCATCTGTTGCCTTTCGTGAGGCTACAAAGCCAAAAAGCGGTTTGAGGTAAGCCCAATCCTGCTTGAATTCAACTTTTTCCTCAAGGCCAAGTTCTTGCATTATTTCATTATCGGTTTTTCCAGTTGCGCGAAGTTGCCTTGTTCTTGCAACAATCTCGTTTTGGCTGTATTTTGCTTTTTTGTACAAGTCAACAACGCCCTGCAATACACAACCCATCCCCGCGTGCTCGATGAGGTTGCACATTTGGCAGACAACCATTAGATTGGATTGGCAGTTGTTGTTTGGGTTTCCGTCAAGGTGGTGCACGATTTGCCATTTGTCAGATTTGAAGCCGCAATATTGGCATGCATAATCATCGCGTTCAAGGATTTTTTGTCGAATTTGCTTCCAATCCCCTTTGCCAGTTTTATCCGCCGTAATTGTCCGCCAAGTGTTCGGGTTTGCGTATGATGGAAACAACTGTTTCATTTTCTCACTTTTTTTGGGTCTATAACCCAACCACGCTTTTGCCTCTGTTTTTTGCTTCTTTTCCCAGCAAGTTTTTCGTTCACTTGGGCCATGTCAAAATATTCCGGGTCAAACCGATATCCGAGCCAGCCCAACAGCTCTTTATGGCGCGGATGCTTTTTGTCCGCCATTGCCTCTGCAAGTTCATAATAACCAGGAATGCTTCCACAGTCTTCTGGCGGGCATGCTCTTTTTCCGTCTAAACAAAGAGGCATGCAATTCGGCAAATCTTTTTCAAGAATTTTCTCAATAACCATCTTATGGTTCCAGTCGTCTCCAAAATCATAAGTATAGCTGAATTTCTGGCTTTCATTTTCCAGAAACCCGTTCAATTGAACTTTTTTGGCATTTGTCACTTCGGTGTCGTATTTATCCTCAGGAATGCCAAAACGAAACTGTTTGACGCGGAATTCATATAAGTGGCAATTTTCCCACCCCATTACCGCTTGGATAATTTCGTGCAGCTTATGGAATGTGATGTTATCCGCCGCTATAAATCTTCGCCAAATTTGCGGCTTTATTTCATCCAGCGAAATTTTGAACTGATAAGCTCTGCCCATTTTTCCAACCTCCGTTAGCCAAGTTTTGAAAGTTTGTATGCATAATGCTTTTCATTGAATTCTTCTTTATTCAAGCCGAACACGCCCTTTGCAGTTTTCGATAAAAATAATTGTTTGCCTCAGTCCGTCCATCATCATCTTTCTTTCGAAATCTGAGTCATCGTCAGTTCATTATTGTCAAATAATTATGGTGACATGATTTTTTAAATTTATTAACGAAAAACAAATGCGGGTTTTGATATGCCGTATGCTTTTTTCCCAAAAGAATAAAACGAAAAATCAGCAAAAGCAAGGGCTGTTATTCGGGGTGAATTTAGCCCATCTAAGCTAAAAATGTTTCTCAAGCGAGGGGAGGGAGTCGAAAGCCGCCACTGCCGGCTGGTCAGAGTGCCATCTTCGCAACCTTCGGTTGCTCGATGCCACAAGCGAGGGGAGGGAGTCGAACCCTCTTACTCGGCTGGCCGCAGCCGTCACGTCCGGCTGGTACGAGCACAACCTCCTTCGGAGGTTGAGCAGGCTCGCTGTTGCTCGCCCTATGCCTTCTGTGGGGCTTGTCTGGCTGCTTTGCAGCCAGTTCTTTTCGCAAGCCTTTTCTTTGTTAAAGAAAAGGCTTCTGCAGGCCGGTCCATGACCGTTCTGGCACCCCCGCACACCTTTTCTTTTTTTTCCAAAAAGAAAAGCTGTACCAAAAGAAAAAATTGGCCTGCTTTTCTTTCTTAAAAGGAAAGGTTGCTCCAAATAAAATTTGGTAACTATTTTTTGATTGAAAATGCTTTTTATAGCTTTGTAATGCAGTTTATTTCATGCCTGGACTGGATTGCCTGCTTGTAAAGACTGCTTCGGAGATTTACCTCAAAAGCGATTTTGTGAGGCGTTTTTTCACAAAAAAGCTTGTGGAAAGCATGAAGTTTGCCCTGAAAAGAAACGGTGTTGCTTTTTCCGCAATTGAAAGGGGCGGAGGCAGGCTCTATGTTTTCTGTGAAAATCCAAAAAAGGCGCAGGATGTTTTGTCAACTATTTCAGGCATTCACGCAACCGCAATTGCGCGGCGCTTCAGGCCGGCCGAGTATGCTTTGCTTGAAAAGCAAATAGTTTCCTTTGCAAAGGGGCTTCTCAAAAAAGGCGATTCCTTTGCCTTGGATGCAAGGGTTGCGAACAACAAGGCTTTTTCTGCAAAGGAATTGGAGAACAGGCTTGGCGCAGCGGTGATGAAGGCAATTCCCGGCCTCAAGGTGAATCTTTCAAACCCGGAAAAAGAAATTTTTATTGAAGTTGGGCCAAAAAGCTTTTTTGTTTTCTCTTCGGAGCCAAGGGGGCTTGGCGGCCTGCCCTTGGGCGTTGAGGGAAGCGTTGCAATGTTTTTCTCGGGAAAAAAAGAAGAGCTTGCCGCAGCCTTTTTGCTGATGCACAGGGGCTGCAGCATTTTTCCTGTTGTGAAAAAGAAATCAGGGGCACTTGAAATGCATTTGCAGTGGCTTGTGCCGTTCAATGGCTATCGCGAATTTGTTTTCACTGAAAAAAACTACTTGCCGGCACTGGTTGAAGGGCGGAACATTAAGGCAATTGCCACTGCCGATTCAAAGCTTGACGAAAAAAGCCTTGCGTCTTACAAAAAATTTGACGCCTTGCAATCCCTTGTTGTGCTCAGGCCGCTTCTTTTGTACCCCAAAGAAGCGGGCGCAGGATTAAAGGGGCTTTTTGCAAAGGAAAAATTAAATAAGGGCTTGGGCTTATTCTAATGCATGAAAAAATTGTTTGTTATCGCTTTTGCGCTTGCAGCGCTTGCATTAAGCGGCTGTATTCAGCCTGTTCCAGACTCTTCAGGGCAGCAGCCGCCAATAAACACCGGCATTGAAAGCTGCGGTTCCATGGACATAACGCGCCTTGCAACGGCAATTGACCTGACGAAAGAGGAGATGGATGCGCTTGCGTGCTTTAACCGGAAAATGGTTGATTGTGCTGAAGCAAGTTTTGGGCTTACCGGCCAGCTTGGCGGCCTTTTTTCCGTTGTGGGAGCACAGAAAAGCAATTGCCTGATTTCGTATTATGACAACACTGACGAAACGCAGAAAACGTGCATTTTTACAAAGAGCTTTCTTTCGGCAACGGCTTTGTCCGCAGAGCAGATGGAACAGCCCAAGTTTTTGATTATGGCCGTTGCTGCCGGAATGAAGGGCATGCAGTACGCCAATCCGGTGACAGGCGAAACAAATACGATTGAATGCACAGCTAGCTAGCCTTGCATCTAAAACAACAAATAGGCGGATTCTTTCATGGATTTGGTTGTATTGGGCTATTTGTTGCACGATGTTCTTGATGTGGATGGGCAAATAAAACATTGCCTGGGTGGTGTTTCTGCCTACGCCTCTTTGGCTGCGTTAAAGCTCGGCTTGAGTGTTGGAATTGTTTCAAAAGTTGGCGGGGATTTCAAGTACTTTAATGAACTCAAAGGAATTGATTTAAGCGGTGTTTCAAAACAGGAGCTTACAACAGTTTTTTTTAATACTTATAGAAAAGGAATCAGGACACAGAAGGTTGCCAACATAGGGGAAAGTATTTGCCCCAAAGGCATTCCTGCGGATTATTTGAAGGCAAAGGCAATTCATTTGGGGCCTGTTTTCAACGAAATTTCCCCGGAAACAATGCGCTTCCTGAGGGAAAACACAAATGCCTTTATAACCCTGGACCCGCAGGGCTTTCTGCGCAGTTCTCAAAACGGCCTCGTACTTTCAAAAAAGCTTGACTTCAGCCTTTTGGGCTTCGTGGACCTTGTCAAGGTTTCCGAAAAGGACTGTTCCAGGGAAGAGATTGAGGCAATGAAGCAAAAGTGCCCCCTGGTCGTTGTGACGCGCGGCAAGAATGGCTCAACAGTTTTCTCCAAAGGCAAGGCATTCAGCATTCCGTTCTTCAGGGCCAAGCGGCTCGTGGACGAGACAGGTGCGGGAGATGTTTTCATGGCGGGCTTCATAAAGGAATGGCTTTCCTCCCAGGATGCGGAAAAGGCAGCCCTGTTTGGTTCCGCTGCGGCAAGCTTTGCGGTAGAAGACTTTGGCGTGAACGGCATCGGAAGCCTGGAAGAGATTAACGGGAGAATAATGTCATGCCTTACCGGCTTTTAATCCAGCCAATGGCCTCTTTCAGGTTCCTGCAAATTTTGTCCGCCTTTTCAAAGCTTTGCCTGGCTGACCATTCATCCGGAATTGCGGCACAAGCCATTCCGGCTGACTTTGCCGATTTGACGCCGTATTCACTGTCTTCAATTGCAACGCAGTCAAACGGCCTTAAGCCCAGCGATTCCGCTGTTTTTAGGTAAATATCAGGCGCCGGCTTGCCTTTTGCCACCATTTCTATAGTAACTATGGTTTCAAAATATTTTTTGATTCCTGTTTTTTCAAGTTTAAGCAGGCTTTGCTCTCTTGGGCCTGTTGTGCAGACAGCTATCTTAAGGCCTGATGCCAATGCTTCCCTGATTGCTTTTTCAGCGAACGGCCTTGTTTTCAACGGCTTTTCCTTAAACCATTTCATCAGGAGCTTTTCCTTCTCTGCAACAAGCGTTCCTTTTCCGGCGGGAATTTTGAATCTTTCAATAAGCTGCGCGTCAATGTCCGAACCTGTTTTTCCCGCATAGTCAAAATACTGTTCCTTGCTAAGCTCAACGCCAAACCTTTTCAGGGGTGGCAGCCAGCCCTGCCACTGGAATCCTTCTGTGTCAACCAGAACCCCATCCAAGTCAAATATCACTGCCTTAAATTTCATTGAATTGCCCCTTATTTTGCCCTGGCAAACCGTCTGGCAATTAGGATTCTTTGCAGTGCGCTTATGTTTGTGAGCACTGCAAGCAATGCCACAACGCATGTGAGGTAAAAGGGGTTGAATGCCCCTGCAATGATTCCAATGAACAGGATAATGAGCCTTTCAGCCCTTTCCATAATGCCGCCTTTCAATTCAGAGCCCTCCGGCATTATTTCTTTTTCTTTTGCGGCTGCTTTTGCATATGTTGTCATCATGCTTCCGAAAAGGTAGAGGAAAATCCAGGCGTATGCCGGCAGGTAAAGCCCGGGCAGGCCTGTGAACAGCAGGCCGAACACTATGATTGCCTCAATGTACCTGTCAACTATTGTGTCAAGGTAGGCGCCGAACTTGCTCACAGTCCTTGTGACCCTGGCAACAGCCCCGTCAACCATGTCAAGGAAGCCTGCAAGGATGAAGAATGAGCCTGCGAGCAAAAAGTCCTTTTGGATGAGAAAATAAAGGGCTGCAAGCGCCGGAATTAGCGAAACAATCGTCCACTGGTTTGCGCTCAAAGGGATTTTGCTGAACGCAATGCCGATTTTTATGGACAGCTTGCTGAACCGCTCCCTGTTTTTGTAAAGCATTGTTATATTGCCTCCTTTCCCCTTAATATATTTTTATAAAATAAAAAAGGAAGGGAAGGAATCATCTTTCCCTTGCCCCTTTGATGAAGTCTTCCACCATTTCCCTTGCTATCGGGTCAGGCAACTGGTGCGGCGGATGCTTCATTATGTACGAGCTTATGCTGTCAAGCTTTCCTGCTATGCCCCTGTCCAAAGCAAGTTTCAGGCACCTTATTCCGTCAATTGTGCATCCAGCGCTGTTCGGGCTGTCTTCAACCTGCAGCCTTACCTCAATGTTTACCGGCGCGCCGCCGAATTTTTCGCCTTCAATGCGGCAAAAGCAAACCTTCTGGTCCTTGAGCCATGGCACGTAGTCGCTTGGGCCAATGTGAACCTTGTCGGCTGCAAGCGGAACCATGAGGTTGCTTTGCACTGACTCTGTTTTTGAAATCCTCTTGGTCGCAAGCCTGGTGTGCCTTGCCATGTTCAAAAAGTCCGTGTTTCCGCCGACGTTCAGCTGGTAGGTTCCCGTTATCTTTACGCCCCTGTCATCGAACAGCTTTGCAAGCGTCCTGTGCATGATGGTTGCGCCGACCTGCGCCTTGATGTCGTCGCCTTCACAAGGCAGCCCTTTTTCCGCGAATTTTTTCTCCCAGCTAGGCTCCGACACTATGAAAATCGGCATGCAGTTCAGGAAAGCGCATCCAGCGTCAAGCGCAGCCTGCGCGTAGTATTCGGTCGCCTTTTGCGAGCCCACAGGCATGTAGTTCATCAAAATTTCTGCACCGCTTTCTTTCAGGGCTTTTGTAACATCAATGGGCTTCTGCTTTTCGTCAACCCTGAAGGAAACATCCTCCGGGTATTCAATCATGTGCTCCGCAATGCCGTCAAGCACAGGGCCTTTTTGCACAATGACCTTGCCCCATTTTGGAACCTTTTCAACAATCTGGTATGTGTTGTTTGGCTTTGCGTAAATTGCCTCGTTCAGCGGCTTGCCCACTTTTCTCTTGTCAACGTCAAATGCGGCGACGAATTCAATGTCCGAAATGTTGTAGCCGCCAAGCACGTTGTGCATCAGGCCGGGCACCCTTGCGTCCTTTGCCCCGACATTCTTGTAATATTCGCACCCCTGAATCAGCGAGGAAGCGCAGTTGCCAACACCCGCAATCGCAACCTTTATTTTTCCCATAGTTCCAAAACCTCCTAATTGTTTTACAAGCATAAGCTATTTTACAACTGTAAAATAGCTGGTATTACCATGGCATTTTATATATTTAAAGCTTTCGCCGCCCTTATTTGGCAATGGCCGCTGAGAAAAGCAGGGAAATCGAGCGCTTAAAGAGAAAGCTTGGCATTGAGCTTTTGTGGATTTACCTTTTGAGCATGCTCAAAAAAAAGCCCTCCCATGCCTATGTCCTTAGGGTGCAGGTTGAGGAAAAATTCGGCTTCCTGCCCGGCAATGTGTCAGTTTACGTTGTCCTTTACAAGCTGGAAAAGCACGGCTTTGTCAGCGTGAAGCACGAGGGCAACAAAAGCGTTTACAGCATCACTTCGGAGGGAAAGGCCCTGCTCAAGGTTGCAAAAAAGGAACTGCAGAACACCCTGGAAATGGTGGGCTAAATCGCGTGCTTTGCATGCTGCCCTTTTTATTTCCAAGGGCTTTTGCATGACCTAAAATTAGTGCTGAAGGAGATATAATAATTTGGCTTTTTCCTTTTTTAACAAATTGGCTTTTTTATTTACATTGGCGGGCGCCCT
>JBAZQI010000024.1:0-15534 GCA_041645325.1 archaeon | reverse complement strand
TTGTAAAAACAGAAGTGAAGGCATATGCCTAAGCTTCCCGCTGTTTCTGCAACAAAAGTAATAAGGGTTGCTTCAAAATTGGGGTTTGAGCTTGTAAGGCAAAAAGGAAGCCACCTGATTCTGAAAGGCGGGGAAGAAAAAATGCTTGTCATTCCAAACCACAAAAAGCTGAAGAAAGGCACATTGCTGCAAATCATAAAAGCAATGGGAATAACAAAAGAAGAATTCATTGAAATGCTGCGTTAACTTATTAACCCCTTTTTCCCTCTATTTTTTGCTTTATGGTCCTTGAGCAGCTTGTGGTAAACGGCATTATTGCAGGCTCTGAATACGCGCTGCTTGCCATTGGCTTGACCCTCATTTTCGGCATTTTAAGGCTGATTCACTTTGCGCACGGCGAAGTAGCAATGGTTGGAGCGTACGCCGCACTTGTTGTGAGCGCAACGCTTGGCCTGCCGCTCTGGGCCGGTTTCATTGCCGCAATCCTTGTAGGAATAGGGCTTGGCCTGCTAATCAACAGGTTTGCATTCAGGCCGTTGAGAAAACAGCACATGCTAATGCCGCTGATTGCGGCTGTTGCTGTTTCCATTCTTTTGCAGAACACGATTGCACTGATTTTCGGAAACGAAATCAAGACCTATTCGCTTGGTCCTGTGGAAAAAGGGATTGAAATGTTCGGCTTTATCATCACAAAAACCCAAATCCTGATTGTAATTGTTGCGCTTGCATTGATGATTCTCACATGGGTGCTGATGAAAAAAACCAAAATCGGAAAACAAGTGGAGGCAGTGGCAAGCAACAGGCAGCTGGCGGAAAGCATTGGCATTGACTCGGAAAAGGTAGTTACAATAACCTTTGCCTACGGCTCTGCCCTTGCGGCAATGGGCGGCGTGCTCATAGCAATGGAAACAAACCTTGAGCCAATGATGGGGCTGATGCCGAACATCAAGGCGTTTGCGGCAGTAATTGTGGGCGGCGTGGGAAGCGTTCCGGGCGCAATTTTGGGCTCTTATTTCATCGGCCTTGCTGAAAACATCGGAATATGGTTCCTCCCAAGCGGCTACAAGGACGCAATAGCATTCTTCATACTGATAGTGTTCCTGCTGTTCAGGCCAATGGGTATAATGGGCAAAAAAACCGAGGTAATTGGGGAATGAAAAAAACAACATTGCCTTTCGGATTGGCTTTACTGCTTCTGATTGTCGTCATCAGCGGGTGCGTGCAGGAACAACCGCAGGGGCAAGAAACAATAAGGATTGGACTAATTATTGGCACAACTGGTTCGTTTGCGCCCTATGGGGAAATGATGCTGCATGGCGCCCAGCTTGCCGCGGCCCAGCTTAATGAAGAAGCAGGCTATGAAAAAGTGATTCTGATTGTTGAAGACACCCAAAGCAAAGTAGAAAATGCCATTACTGCTTATCAGAACAAAAAGGAGCTTTTCAATGCTTTTATTTCCGGGCAGAGCGGTGTTGTGCTTGCTCTCGCCCCATTGGCTGAGGCTGATAAAAAAATATTGCTGAATGCCAGTGCAATGACACCGAAGATTAGGACCGCGGGGGATTTTATTTTCAGCAATATAAATGATTCAACAGTTGAAGTTTCTGCAATGGCTGGCTTTGCATATGAAAAAGAGGGCTTGCGCAGGATGGCTGTCTTTTACCAGAACGATGAAGCAGGCTTGACGGCAAAAGGCATTTTCATCCAGTCGTTTACCGGGCTTGGAGGCGAAGTTCTTGGGGAAGAATCTTTTGTTGGTGATGCAACCGATGTTAGGGCACAGTTGATGCGCATAAAGCAGTTAAATCCGGACGGCGTTTACTTGCCGGCTTACCCAAAAAACGCCGGCTTGATTCTAAAACAGGCAAAAGAGCTTGGCCTGGATACCAAGTGGTATTCTTGGGACATTGAGGGCAATGACATACTGGCTGTTGCAGGAGGCGCGGCAGAAGACCTTGTTTATTCCACCAACTCGCTTGACTTTGCCAAAGATTTGAAAACAAAAAATTTTGCAGAAAAATTTCAGCAACAGTTTGGCGCAATGCCCACTATTTACGCTGCAACATCTTATGAGGCGATAATGCTGCTTGCTGAAGCAGCTGAAAAAACGGATGGTTCGAGCGAAGCAATGAAGAACTACCTTTATGGCGTGAAAAACTGGCCAGGGGTAAGCGGCACGACGACTTTTGATTCAGACGGCATGGCGATAAAGCAGGTTGCATTCAAAACAGTAAAGAACGGCGAATTTGTTTTGTATGAAGGCGGTTTGAATGATTGAAGCCTACATCCTGCATTTGCTGATTCTGATTTGCATTTATGCGATTCTCTCAATGAGCCTGAACCTCATTACTGGATATGCCGGAATGCTTAATCTCGGGCATGCCGCATTTTTTGGAATCGGGGCATACACAAGCACGCTTCTGGTGATGGCAGGCTTTCCTTTCTGGTTTGGCCTTCTTGCGGCCGCGGGAATGGCAGCTTTCTTTGGCGTGCTGCTGAGCATTCCTGCCCTGAGGCTACGCGGAGATTTTTTGGCAGTGGCAACACTTGCATTTGGGGAAATCATAAGAAGCATTATGCTCAACTGGACAGACCTTACGCGCGGCCCATTGGGAATTCCCGGCATTCCAAAACCGGAATTCCTGGGAATTGCAATTGATTCGCTTTGGACTTATTTTGCGCTTGCATTCATTGTTGCAGCGGCAACATACTTCATACTGAAATGGCTTTTGACAGGCAGGTTTGGCATTGCGCTCAAGGCGCTGCGCGAATCAGAGCAGGTTGCGGAAAGCCTTGGAAAAAACACAAGCCTGCTGAAAACAGAGGCATTTGCCATCGGCGCGTGCTTTGCAGGCATTGCAGGCTGCCTATTCGCGCACTACATTACGTTCATTGACCCAAGCAGCTTTGGCCTTGCGGAAACAATCCTCATGCTGTTAATGGTTGTCTTGGGCGGAATGGGCTCATTAGAGGGAAGCATTGTCGGCGCAATAGTTTTGGTGCTGCTCCCTGAACCGTTAAGGTTCATCGGGCTGCCAAGCAGCATGGTCGGGCCGCTAAGGCAAATTATTTATGCAACCTTGCTCTTAATACTCGTAATAAAAAGGCCGAAAGGGATAATGGGCAAGCAATGGTTCGAGGGGATAATAAGTGAAGGTTAAGGCAATTGCATTGCTGCTGGCTTTGGCAATTTTGTTCAGCGGATGCATACAGGAACAACCCGCGCAGGGAGAAGAAACGATTAAGATTGGCGCCATTCTTCCAATGACAGGCACTGTTGCTTATCTTGGCCAGTTTGAAAGTGAAGGAATTTCGCTGGCCATGGAAAAGGTCAATGAAGAGGGAATTAACGGGAAAAAATTGGAAATTGCCTACGAAGACACGGGCGGCGATACAAAGCAGGGTGTTTCCGCATACCAGAAACTCGCACAGGTTGAAGGCATAAAGGTCTTGCTCACGACCGAAAGCGGAACCACGCTGGCAATTGCACCGCTTGCAGAGGAAGACAAGGCAATTGTGTTCTCCGTTGCCGGCGCTTCCTCAAAAATATCCGACGCAGGCGATTTTATTTTCAGGCACAATCTCCTGCCGGATAAGGAAGCGGAATACCTTGCCGACGTAATGTTTAATGATTTCGGACATAGCAAAATAGGCATGATTGTTGTAAACAGCGATTCAGGCGAAACATATGCCAGCAACCTGAAAAAAGCCTTTGAAGAAAAAGGCGGCGAAGTGGTTATCATAGAAAAATATGAAAAAGGCGCAAAGGATTACCAAACCCAGCTTACAAAAGTGAAGGCCGCAGAACCTGATGCAGTGTTCCTCTTTGGCCACGCACAGGAAACAGGGCTTTTGCTAAAGCAGGCTGAAGAATTGGGAATAAACATTCCTTGGTTCGGCTCTTTTGCAGCAGAAGAAGATTCCCTGATTGAGAACGCAGGTGATTCTGCAAACGGTCTTATTTATACAAACTTTTTTGACGCGAATTCCAAAGACCCTGTTTTTCGGGCATTTGCGGAAAAATATCAGCAAAGGTATGGATATGCCCCTGGTTCATTCGCAGCGCTTGCCTACGACAATGTAATGATTCTGGCCCAAGTGCTAAAAGAATGTGGCAGCCCATATGACACGGTTTGCATAAAAGATAAATTGTATAAAATAAAGGATTTTTCCGGAGTAACTGGCGCAATAACATTCAACGAAAACGGTGACACAGAAAAAGAAATAATGCTCAAAACAGTCAAAAACGGCGAATTCGTTTTGTATGAGGGCGATTGAATGCACGCAGAGCTTGAATTGAGGAATGTTTCAAAGCATTTTGGCGGCGTTACCGCCTTGGATGACGTTTCGTTCAGCCTTGAGAAGGGCAGGACCCTTGGGCTTGTGGGCGGCAATGGCAGCGGCAAGACAACGCTTTTGAATATCATTACAAAGATGGTTGCGCCAAGCGATGGCGAAGTATTGTTCAAGGGCGAAAGGATTGACAAGCTGCCTGCCTACATGATTGCAAGAAAGGGCATTGGAAGGATTTTCCAGCAAGGCGGAATTTTCAGGAACATGACTGTTCTGGAAAACCTGCTGGTTGCAAACGATTCTACAAATAGGGAGCACGCGGAAAAAATACTTGAAAAGGTTGATTTGGCTGGCAAGATTGGCGACAAGGCCGCAACATTAAGCGGGGGCCAGCAAAGGCTGCTTGAATTCGGCAGGGTGATGATTAGGAAGGATGAACTCATCCTTTTGGACGAGCCTTTTGCCGGCGTGAGCGCTGAAAACAGCGAAAAAATCGAGGATGTAATCAGGATGCTGCAAAAGGAAAACAAGACCATTATCCTGATAGAGCACGACGCGGCAAGAATCAAAAGGCTGTGCAGCCACCTGCTTGAGCTTGACAAGGGAAAAATTGTGCAGCACAAAAAAATAGGCTAGCTTTTTTCCTTTTCCCTTATCTTTTGCTTTACCTTTTCGTGCATTCTTTTGATGAATTCCAGCTTGCCCTCCATTTTGAGTACGTCAGCTTGGCCCCAGGCAAACAGGTTGAAGGCAAAAGGGCTCGGCGTTTCAACAGTTTTCTCTATCACCTTGAGCTTGCCTGAATGAATCCATTCCACGACCTGCTCCGCAGCACTTATATCCATCATGTCTTCAAGTACCTCGCGCCTGGCCTCCTTGAGAATCGGAAAATCGTTGCTGATTTGCTTCACAGCAATGAGCAGGAGCCTTGAGCTCATCTGCTGCCGCCCAACGCTTTTTGTCTTGCCCCTGTAATTGCGCAGAATCATCAAAGCGCGCGCGGCACAGTGCCTGAAGCGCCTCTCCAAAACCTGCGTTTTTTCAACGGCAAGCCCGGCAATTTCCCTGAGCGAATTCCTTTCAAGCAGCAAAAAAGCCTGCCTTACCGGCATTTTTTCACAGCTCAGCATGAAGCCATTGTCATTCATTGTTATTTCAACGTCCTTGTGCACAAGCCTGCCCATAAGATAGGCCAAAACCCGGCTCAATGCGTCGTTGACACGCCTGCCGTACAGAGTGTGAATTATTGCAAAGCGCTTTCCATCATCGCCTGTATAGTATTCAATCAAAAGCCTTTTCTCGTCAGGAATTCCCGCGAAAAGAAACTGGTCCCTGAAGTAATTATATATTGCATTTGCGGCATTGCCCTCAAGGTAAAGGTATTTTTTGAGAAAATCAAGTACTTCAGCCTTGCTGCGCTTTGCCTCAAACTTTTCAGCCATCAGCAGCCTGAATTTCTGGATTTCAAGGGCCAGGTCAAAGGATAGGGGAAGCATTTCAGAAACCCAGCTTGGAATGGTTGGAGGCCTTTTCAGCGCGGCAGAAACCTGAATCGTGTTTCCCCTGCTGTACCTGAACGCATAGCTTTGGCCTGCAAGCACAAAAACATCGCCTGGCCTCATCCGCTCCAAAAAGCTTTCATCAATTGTGCCAATGCTGTGCTCGCCCATCTTGACGGTAATGCGCGCCTCGTCAGGAATTGTGCCGACGTTTGTCATATAAAGCACCCTCGCCATTTTGCCCCGCCTGCCAATCATTCCTGTTTCCTCATCAAGCCAGATTTTGGCGTAAACATGCCTTGTTTCAAGCGTGCTGTAATAACCTGAAAGGTATTTTATGACCTCGTCAAAATCCTGCTTTGAAAGCGAGGAAAAGCAATAGCTGCCTCTCACAAGCGAAAACAAATCCTTTTCAAGGATTCTTTCCGCAATCGCGATGCCGAAAACCTGCTGGGCCAGAACATCAAGGCAGTTATGCGGAATCTTCACCCTGTCAAGCCTGTGCTCAAGCGCATTCTTCAAAAGCACAGCGCATTCAACAAGGTCATCCCTGTCCAAAACAATTATGCGGCCTTTTACCGTGTCATGCAGCCTGTGCCCGCTCCTGCCAATGCGCTGCAATGCCCTGCTGATGCTTTTCGGGCTGCCCAAAAGCACCACAAGGTCAATGAAGCCAATGTCAATGCCAAGTTCAAGCGAGGTTGATGAAACAACGCACTTCAGCTTTCCTTCCTTCAGGCGGGTTTCAACATTAAGCCTTTTTTCCCTTGAAACAGAGCTGTGATGCGCGTCAAGGTTGCCCTCATGGTAAAAAGTAGGGAATTTTTCCTTGAGATTGTGCACAACCCGCTCTGTTGCAGACCTTGTATTGGTGAAAACCAGCGTTGTTTTGTGCTGCTGAATCATCCTGTGCAGGGTTTCGTACAATTTGCCCTGGATTTCCCCGGCTGAAACATTAATGAGGTCGGGCAATGGGGAAACAACCTGCAAATCCAGCTTTTTTATGCTCTGCACATCCACAATCCTGCAATCCCTTGCCTCTTTTTCATTCTTCATCCCGACAAGGAACTTTGCCATTTCCTCAAGAGGCGCAATTGTTGCCGAAAGGCCGATCCTGCACACGGTGGGATTCTGCCTTTGCAGCCTTTCAAGCGAAAGCGACAAATGCACGCCCCTCTTGTTCTCGGCAAGCGAATGAATTTCGTCCACAACAACCCATTTTATTTCCTTCATGCGCTCCATAAACTTTGGGCTGTTCAAAAGAATCGCAAAGCTCTCCGGCGTGGTAATCAGGATATGCGGCGGCTTCCTGGCCTGTTTGCTCCGCTCGCTTGCCGTGGTGTCGCCTGTTCTCACCGCAACCCTGAAGTCAATGTCCTTGCCGATTTTTGCGCCGGCTTTTTTTATTTCCCCAAGCGGCTGGTTCAGGTTCCTTTCAATGTCGTTCGAAAGCGCGCGCAACGGTGAAATGTAAAGGCAGTAAATTTTGTCCTCAAGCTTCCCCTGGTCTGAAAGGGAAATGAGTTCGTTGAGCACTGCTGTGAAGGCGGAAAGGGTTTTGCCTGTGCCTGTGGGCGCTGAAACAAGGGTGTTCTGCAGGCCGTGGATGTTGAGTATTGCATAGCGCTGCGGCTCGGTAAATGACCTGAAGCGCCATTTGAACCAAGCCGCAAGCAGGGGATGCAGGGATTTGAAAATTTCCTCATCCGAATGCATCTCTTTTTGCCATTCAATGCCCAAAAAACCACCATTTTATCTTATACATAACAAGCTGGGTTGCTTTTCCAGTACCTATTGCAAATAGGAGGCATTAAATAAAATTGCAATGCAAGGGATTAAAAATAATGGCAAATAGCAAGGTCTGGCAGGGATTGCGGGCTTCCAGGAAGTCAAATGGCAAAAAAAGAATTGCCGACAGGCGATTAGAAATGGCGATAAACAGCCTGATGAACAGGGTTGCTTTAAGCTGGAGATGGTTCAATGAGCCCCGAAAACTTGTGTCATAGCCCTTCAAACAGGGTGAGTTTGTTTCGGTTGCTTGTTTAAAATTGATGCCTTGATAATTAACAAACCATCTCCAGTTGTATTAGGGTTTTGGCATTTAAAAGGCTTTCGGGCACTTTTGCGAGTGAAAACGTGAAGCAAAAAAAACTGCTTTTGCCGAATGCCCTTAAGACAATTGACCGTTAAAAAAATGTTGGGAAAAACCCCTTGCCTTTCAAAGAAAACCTTGGAGCAGAGCAACAAGACGTGACAGCTTATTGGCGAGCAACAGCAAGCCAAGCCAATTCAGCCCAAGCTGAATTGGCTCCGTACCAGCCGGACGTGACGGCTAGTGCTTGACGAAGAGTACTATTGCAATTACAAGGAAGACGAAGCCCAGGAATGGCATGAAGGGATTCAGGACATCGCCAGGCGCAGGCAAATCCCTTGGAATAAAGCACCCAATGGAAAGGCCGAGCATGAGCATTCCGACCAACTGGTTTTCAGCCATGGCAATCCAGGGTACAATAAGGGCAAACTAGTATTAAAACATTGCGAGAAAAAGAAAATGCCAATAAAAATGACTTGGCGAGCAGGCTTTGCCGGCGAAGCCTGGGAAAAATAAAAGGCCTTAAATTCCCCTGAACAGGCTGCTTACCGATTCATTGTTATGGATGCGCTTTATCGCTTCGCCGAACAGGTCCGCGGTTTCCAAAACTTTTATTTTTTTGCACTTGCTGCCGTTGCCGTCAATGGTGTCTGTTACAACAACCTCGTCAATGCCGCTTTTTTCAATGCGTTCTATTGCAGGGCCTGAGAAAAGGCCGTGGGTTGCGCACACGAAAACTGATTTGCAGCCCTCTTTTTTCAATGCGTCAGCGGCGGCGCAGATTGTGCCAGCAGTGTCAATCATGTCGTCAAATATCACGCAGTTCTTGCCCTTGACATCGCCAATGACATTCAGGGCTTCGGCAACGCCCTGTGAGGGCCTTAACTTGTTGATAATCGCAAGCTCTGTGCCCAAAGCCTTTGCCGCCTTGGTGCTGTTTTTTGCGCTTCCTGCATCCGGAGCAACAACAAGCATATTTGAGACACCCTTTTTCTTTACGTATTCCACAAGCTTTATTGCCGCAACCAGGTTGTCAACAGGAATGTCAAAAAAGCCCTGAATCTGCCCTGAATGCAGGTCCATTGTTATCACGCGGTCGGCGCCGGCCTTTTCAAGAATGTCTGCAACAAGCTTTGCGGTAATCGGCTCCCTGGCATCCGCTTTCCTGTCCTGTCTTGCATATCCAAAGTAAGGGATTACGGCCGTGATACGCGCAGCGCTTGACCTTTTGGCGGCGTCAAGCATTATCAACAGCTCCATAAGGTTTTCGGAAACTGGCTTTGAAGTGCTTTGCACAAGAAAAAGGTCTACGCCCCTTATGTTTTCGAGGAACCTGATGTATTGTTCGCCGTCATTGAAGCGCTTTATGTCAATCTTGCCAAGCTCCTTGCCAAGGTAAGAAGCAATTTTTCCGGCAAGCTTTGGGTTGCCAGAGCCTGAAAAAATCTTCAAATCGTGATCCTTCAAGGAAAACAGCCTCTCTAAAACAAAAAATAGGGGGTTGTCCTTAAAAAAGAATTGATGGCTGTCCCTTGCCCAAAAAACCCAAATAGCTTTTTAAAGGCTTGCCATTTTTAATTAATCAATTGGTGAGCCTTCAAATCTTTCAAATTTTTAAGGGGGTCTTTTATGGCAAACGAAATCAGGAAAATCGTGGCAAGGCAGGTTTTGGACAGCAGGGGAAACCCGACTGTTGAGGCAGATGTGAACACAAAACAAGGGCTTTTTTGCGGCATTGTGCCAAGCGGCGCAAGCACAGGCGCAAACGAGGCGCTGGAGCTTAGGGACGGCGAAAAGGCATATGGCGGAAAAGGGACCCTGAAGGCTGTTGCAAACGTAAACAAAATTATTGCGAAAAAAATCGAAGGAATGAACTGCACAAGGCAGGCTGACATTGACAATGCCATGATTGGGCTTGATGGCACGGAAGCCAAAGAAAAATTGGGCGCAAACGCAATCCTTGCCGTAAGCATGGCTGTTTGCAGGGCAGGGGCAGCCGCAAAAGGAATGCCATTGCACGCATACATTGCGGAATTAAGCGGCCAAAAAGGCACAACATTGCCTGTTCCCCAAATGAATGTCATGAACGGCGGAAAGCACGCAGGCCTTGAAGAGGACATACAGGAACAGATGATTGCGGCAACAGGCGCAAAAACCTATTCAGAGGCATTGCAGGCAAGCGTTGAAACATACCACGCCCTGAAAAAAATTCTCAAAAAGAAGTTCGGCGCGCAGGCAACATTGCTTGGAGACGAAGGCGGCTTTGTGCCAAAGGTTTCAAGCGTGCAGGAAAGGCTTGACCTGATGAACCAGGCAATAGAAGAAGCAGGCTACAAGGGCATTATGAGCATTGCAATAGATTCTGCCTCATCCGAGTTTTTTTCGGATGGAAAATACAGGCTTTACGGCAAAGAATACTCGCCGGAAGAGCTTGTTGACTTTTATGCTGAACTCACCGGCACGTACAGCAACATTTATTCCCTGGAAGACGGAATGGCAGAGGATGATTGGCAGGGCTGGCAGGCGCTGACTGCAAAAATAGGCGGCAAAGTGCAGATAGTGGGCGACGACTTGCTTGTCACAAACCCAAAAAGAATAAAAAGGGCAATCAAAGAGAAAAGCTGCAACGCGCTTCTTTTAAAAATAAACCAGATTGGCACTATTTCAGAATCAATTGAGGCGGCAAGGGAAAGCAAGAAGGCAAAATGGGGCGTAGTTGTTTCGCACAGGAGCGGCGAAACAGAGGATGCTTTCATTGCGGACTTTTGCGTCGGAATAGATGCAGGGCAAAGCAAGCTTGGCGCGCCGGCAAGAAGCGAAAGAAACGCAAAATACAACCAATTGCTGAGAATAGAAGAAATGCTCGGCAAAAAGGCTGTTTACTTCGGAAAAAAGGCAGTCAAAAGCCAATAGGTTGCCTTAGTTTTTAAGGAGTTTTCTCAGATGCCTTGGACAGACCTGCTTGTTTTGCTGATTCTTCTCATTTTAAGCGCTTTCTTTTCAGCCAGCGAAACTGCGCTTGTTTCAGCCGACAGCGTGAGAATAAGGCAGCTTGTGAAAAAAGGCAACAAAGAGGCAAAAATAGTCGAAGAGCTGCACGACAAGCCGCAGCAGATGATCAGCGCAATACTGATAGGCAACAACATTGTAAACATTACTGCCACTGCGATTGCAACGGGAATTGCCCTGCAGGCATTTCAAAGCTATGCGATTGGCATAGCGATTGGCACAATGACTTTCCTGATACTGCTTTTTGGCGAGATAACGCCCAAAGGCATTGCGGTTCACAACAGCGAAAAGATTTCGCTTTGGGTGGCAAGGCCTATCAAGCTTCTGGTAACAGTGCTGAACCCGCTGAGTTTGGCGCTCAATGCCATTGCAAATTTTTTTAATGCAATGTTCGGGCAAACCGGCAAAAGCGAAATGACCGAGCAGGACATAAAAACAATGGTCACAATGGGGGCGGAAGCCGGCGCAATAGAAGAGGGGGAACACCAGCTAATTCACAGGATATTCAAATTCAATGACACCTGCATTGAAGAAGTGATGACCCCTAGGGAAGAAATCAGGGCGGTTGAAGCGAACTTGACGCTTGAAGAGGTAAGCGAGGTCCTTGCAGCCACGCCCTTTAACAGGCTGCCTGTTTACAGAAAAAGCCTTGACGATGTGATAGGGATATTTTATGTTAAAGACGCATGGGCTTCTTTGTCGGAAGGGAAAACAGGAATAAAGGTGGAAAACATTTTGAGGCCTGTGCTTTTCACGCAAAAGGGCAGAAAAATAGACAAAGTGCTTGCCGAATTCCAGCACACTGGAAACAACATGGCCATAGTGCTGGATGAAGAAGGCAAAGTATTGGGCATAGCCACATTGGAAGACCTGATTGAAGAAATATTCGGCGACATAATCAACGAAAGCGATGTCCCGCTCGTCAAACAGGTAGCACCTGATGCCTTTGAGGCAGACGGAAGGGCATCATTAAAGGAAGTGAACAGCGTGCTTAAAACAAAATGGGCAGGGGAAAAATTCCACACAATCGGCGGTTTAATGATTGAAAAAATCGGAAAGGTTCCGGAACAAAACGAGGAAATTGCATTGGAAAACTATACCCTCAAAGCAGTCAGGGTAAAAAAACAAATGGTTCAAAAGGTCGCGATTTTGAAAAAAGCGCAGGCAGGGAAATAAAATTCGGTTCCGTTAGACCAGCCCGAACATTTGGTTGAGCGAGTAAAGCTTTTTCTGCAAAGCAACCGCCTGCTGCTCCAAATGAAATCTGCTGTACAAATTAGAGGCAGCACCATAGCATCTCAAAGCCAAGTCTGCATAATTGGTATACATTAAATAGCCGCGTTCTTTTCCCAAAAGGCTTTCAAAATTACCACCTCTTTCCACAAGCCAGCTTGCAACAGTTTCACATTCGTCTCTTGTGGCAATCAGCTTAATCAGGTTGCCGAATGCCTCATGTCTTGCCCTGATATCTGTTTCCCTACTGAAAAAATCAACCGTGCTCATTGCCTGCCTGATTTTTGGGAATAGTTGGCTAATTTTTTCAGGCAGCCTTTTCAAGTCAACCGCAGCCATTTCCTCTTGAGGAACAGAAGGGCTTTTGCGCGCTCCGGGAATTCTCGCTTCCATAATAGCAGCCCTTCTGGCAGCGGTAATGAACGTGATTATATCAGGATCCGGACTTTCGGAGGAAAACGCCCTTTCCTGAAGCGTCAGCAGTGCGAAGCGCCTTGCCCTTCCCTTTGCCCCTGATTTCAACACAGCATCAAGTGCGGTTCTGGCTTTATGAAGATTATCAAGGGGGCTTGCCTTGCTTGAAACAAAATGAAACCGCGAAACTTTTCCAAAAAGTTTTCCTGAACCAGCCATAAAAAATAAACCATCCTCAAGTATTTAACGGTTTCTAGAAAAACCTGTCAATCGTCTCCTGCTTTTTCCGCAGCCCCTTTATTTTTGCCTTGGGATTGCCGATTTCAAAATCAATGTGGAAAAATTCAAGGCCGTATTTTTCAAGCAGCTCATGGGCATTCTTCCTGATATCAGGCGCAATCAGAATCCCGCGAGTTTCAATTCCCTTCAGATTTTTCACCTGGTCCATGTAGCGCTTCAATTGCTGCACGGCATTGAAATCAGCGAGCCTGCGCTTCAATTCAATCACAACAAGCCTTCCCTTTGCGTCCCTGGCAAGAATGTCCACAAGGCCCTTGCGCAAAACCTCCTCCTGATTCAAGGGCACAAGCCCCGGCTCCAAAAAAGAAAGGTCCTGCATCAGCTCATCGCTCAATTCTTTTTCGCTGCCAAACAAGCGCAAATCAGCCTGCTCAAGCATTGGATAGCAATGCAGGCCCTCAATGGAAAAAAGTGTCACATTAATGGTTTCCTTCGGCTTGAGCCTGCGCGCGCTCAAAAGCAAAGCGCCGTCCTTGAGCTCACATGCAATCCCTGCGCCCATCATGTAATTCGTGGGCCTCAAAAGCCTGTTCTGGTGAATGGCAAAAGAGCCGTCGCCCTTAATCATCAAAAGCCTTTTCCCCCTCGGCAGCTTGGAAGCAGCCCTGCCCCAATACTCCACATAGCAATCGCCCACAACCATCAGCAAGTCCTTTCTGCCAATGGCTTCCAGTATCAAGGTGCGAGCCTGCTCAAGATTCATTGCGGAAAAATGGTAATGCAATGTTGTTTTAAGGGTTTTTAGCTTTCAGCCCAGCACGCTTTAAAAAATCGTTAAAGCCTTTTGTGCCAAAGCATTCAAAGTAAGCTTTATTTACTTCTATTCACCATATTTTGCACATGGAAACCAGGACCACTGCCGAGTTCAAGGAAGCCGATTTGAAGAGCGCGCTCGGCTGGCTCAAAGCGGGCGAAAACGGCTTGTCAGAAGAAGAGGCGGCCGGCAGGGCAAAAGAATTTGGCTTGAACGAGGTTTTGGAAAAAAAGAAAAGCATCGTGATTGAGTTTTTCTCGCACTTTTGGAGCCCGATTCCCTGGTTCCTTGAAATAGCCGCAATACTGACTTTTTTTATAGGCGACTGGAAGGATGCAGTCATACTTGCAAGCCTGCTTGTGATAAACGTTGTTATTGGCTTTTACAACGAGCATGATTCTCAAAAGGCGCTTGAGCTGCTGAAGCACAAGCTTACCATAAAAACAAAGGTGCTTAGGGCAGGCAAATGGGAGACAAAAGAGGCAAGGCAACTTGTTCCCGGGGACATAATAATAATCGGGCTTGGCGATGTTGTTCCTGCGGACGCAAAAATAATCAGGGGGGAAATTTGCGCTGACCAATCTGCGCTTACAGGCGAATCCCTTCCTGTGGAGCTAAGGGAGTCAGGCGTGCTTTTCACGGGTTCCATAATCAAAAGGGGCGAGGCAAAATGCCTTGTGGTTAACACAGGCATGCGCACTTATTTTGGAAAGACCGTTGAGCTGGTGAACATAGCCAAGGCGAAGTCAAAGCAGGAAGAAATAATGTTCAGGATTTCACGGAACATCATTTATGCCGGCATGGCCGCATTTTTCGTGATACTGTGCTATTCATTTTTCATTCAGGCAAGGCCTGTGACAATACTTACGTTTGCCGTGCTTTTCATCGCAGGCGGCGTTCCGGCCGCCCTGCCGGTAATGTTCACAATCGCGCAGTCAAAGGGCGCCACAGACCTTTCAAAAAAAGGCGTTTTGGTGACAAAGCTTGAATCAATAGAAAACGCGGCTTCCATGGAAATACTCTGCCTTGACAAAACAGGCACAATAACAATGAACGAGCTTCAAATAAGCGAAGCCATTCCGCTGTCAGGCACAGGCAGGGAAGAGCTGCTTGCGCTTGCGGCCCTTGCATCAAGCGCGGAAAGCAAGGACACTATAGACAACACAGTAATAGCTTATGCAAAGAAAAACGGGGCAAGCCTTGCGGCTTATTCGCAGCTTTCCTACACGCCGTTCGAGCCATCGACAAAAAGGGCAGAGGGCATTGTTGAAACCAACGGCAAAAAATTCAAGGTGGTAAAGGGCGCGCCGCAAATGGTCATTTCAATCTGCACCTGGCTGACCAAGGAGCAAAAGGACGAAGCAAGCGCAAAAATAGAACTACTTTCCAGCAAGGGATGCAGGGTTCTTGCAGTGGCAAAATCCGCATTCGGGGACTACAGAAAGCTATCGCTCGCAGGCCTTCTTGCGCTCAGCGACCCGCTCAGGCCTGATTCAATGGAAACCATTGCCGCACTAAGGGCGGCAGGCATACAGCCCATAATGCTCACAGGAGACAACATTTCTGTGGCAAGGGAAATGGCAAAGCAGGCTGGCATAGGCGGCAACATTGTGCGCATATCGGAAATAAAAGCCCTGCCTGAAAGCGGGCAGGCAGATGCCGTTGAAAAATGCGACGGAATAGCGGAAATTTATCCCGAAGACAAGTATTGGGTGGTAAAGTTATTGCAATCCAAAGGCCGCACTGTCGGAATGACAGGCGACGGCGTAAACGACGCGCCCGCCCTGAAACAGGCCGAACTCGGCATTGCAGTAAGCAGCTCAACCGATGTCGCAAAAGCCGCAGCCAGCATGGTGCTCATGGAACCAGGGACAAAGGTCATCCTCGAGGGCGTCAGGATTAGCAGGGAGACATACCAGCGCATGCTGACCTGGACACTG
>JBAZQI010000023.1:0-15641 GCA_041645325.1 archaeon | reverse complement strand
GATGATGGCGTTCCTGCCGCTGTTGAGGTCATATGCGAAGGGCATTGTCCTCTGCTGCACTATTGACGCATAGCCTTCCTTGTTCAGTGAAACAACCTCCTCATAGATGTTGTTGAACGCATTGTTTACGTTGTTGAAAGCCGCCTCGTCAATGTAATTCCTTTCCTGCCCAAAATCAATCTTTTTCGAGGTCTCATGCAGGGCAAGGATGCTTGCAACAAGCAAAAAAACCATGAACGTTATGAAAAAGCCCCTTGAATTCATTTTTCCCACGCCCAGTAATCCATTGTGTAAAGGTATGTTTCAGGAATGTCGCAGTTTATTTTCACCTGGTTGTTTTCCGCACACTCGGCAACAGCCTGGTTCTTGTTCAGCCAAATGCAGATGTATCCGCTGCCATTGAGGCTGCTTTCGGCATCAACGATTGTATCAGGGCCGGCATCATTGCCAAATGCAGCATCGAGCACTTTAGTCAGCGAAGCAGAGCCGACTTCGTTGAGCGGCTCCTGGCACGCCGTAATAGGAGAATCGCTCTGGTAAAAATTCACTGTTGGCACCATGGGCGAAAGGTCAATGCTGTTGTAGCCGATATTTGAAAGCCTGTAATCAACCTTGGCGTCATTCACGCCATAAAATTTTCCTCCAGTAAAATCAATGCCAAGGTCGCTGTAGTAAAGCGTGCTGTTCACGCTGAACTTTTCCGGCCATTCAACCGGGTCCTGCTCAAAGCCGTCAATGCTAAAAGAAATTACAGTGCCTGCCGGGGGGAAGTCTACAACACTGCCTTCGGTGAAGTCATCGCCGCAGCCGACGTAATTGCAGGGAATGGTTGCCTTAAAGCTGCCTGACCACCCAAACCTCACATCAAGGCCATCAAAGCCCAGCGTGTTGCTGTCCGCATCCCAAGTGCCATCAGGCCCGTAGTCAGTAACCACTATGCCGTCCCCGAATTTGCCGAACTCCATTGAAACATCCGTTGTGCTCTTGTCAGGCATCCTGCCTGAAAGCTCTGCTATGCGTTCGGAGATTATTTTGTAGACGTCGCTCAGTGCCTGCGGGTCGCTTATGTGGTGATAGCTGCCGCACTCATCCTCTGCAGGATTGGGGCAATACGCGTTTGTTGCAATGTTCTGCATCTGCGTGTCGTCCACATCGCCGCCAATGCCTATTGTGAAAATGTAAATCTGGTTGCTCTTTGCCCTGTCAACCTGATCATTAATCGCAACCTGTGTTCCGGAATCGCTCTGGCCATCGGCAAGCAGGATGATGAATTGTATCGCGTCAGCCCTGCCCCTTGGGCCCAAAAGCTCGTCTATTGCGGTTTCAAGGCCGAGGTGCATTGGTGTGCCGCCCTGTGACATTATCCCGTTTATCGCAGTGGTTATTGCCAGCTTGTTTGCAGGCGTTGCATCAACAAGCTGGCTGTTCAGGGCTGAACTGCCGTTTCCATAGCTTGCCACGCCAAGCCTGTCATCAGGGCTCTGCCAGTCCTCATAGTTCACAAACTCTTTTGCGCTGTTCCTTGCAAAGTTTATTTTCGGGCCAAAAAGCCTGTCAATGGTTATCAGGCCATAGCTCATTGCGGCAAATACATAGTCAGCGCCGGCATCCAGCTTGTAGAAGTTGTAGGGCGAGTCAAAAGTGACGATTGTTGAAGGGCTTGCCGGGTTGCTTATGCTTAGCACATGCAGTCCATCGGCAGTTGCGCCTGAACCTGTGTCAGCGAGGACATAAATGTTTGTGTCGTACAATGCAATGTCCTTTACAGTTTCGCCTGCGAACAGTGTTGTCAAGATGCTCGGGCTTGACTTGTTTGAAATATCTACCACGCGCAGCCCGCCGTCCTCATCGGCAACGTACGCATAATTGCCTGAAACCACAACCGCCTGTGCATTTGTTGTTGCAACAAAGCCCTCAAGTGCAGGGCTGTCCTTGTCTGAAATATCCACAATCCACAGGCCTACAGTTCCATCCCCTCCTTGCTTGTCAGTAACATAAGCATAATCTCCGGAAACAAACAGGCCTTCGGGCTCGTCTATCAGCCCTGAACCGGTGTCATACAGGTTGCTTCTGACATGCCAATTGCTGACGCTTGCATCGCTCTTGTCAATTATCACAAGGCCGCCCGCAAGCGTGTCGCCGGGATAGCTATATGTCCTGAAGCGCGCGTCCTCGTAATCGTAGTAATTGCAGCTGCCTGAGCCTGAAGGGCTTGCACAATAGTGCATCCTGCCATTTGCGTAAGGGTCGTTCCAGGAACTGCGCCTTGAACTCCACCTAAAATAATCGCTTGTGCTTGCGCTGCCTGTAGCGGTCAAAACAACGTAATAAGTATTTCCCGGCGTTACCGAAACAGAATCCGGGAAGTCAAAGTTCTGCCAGGCATAGCACCGGTAGCAGAGGTCATTGCCCTGTACCGTTACAGTGCCGTTCGGCAAATCTGCCCCTGTTAAAGAGCTGCGCAAGTGCGCGGTCACAGAGCGGCTTGAGTTATTTGCCCGCCTGTAAAGCTCAAGCCTTACCCCGTCAACAACACTTGCGCTCGGGATGAAGGATTGTACCGCCCAACTATACGTAGCGCTGTAGCCAATATACCTGTAATCTGTTTGGCTATTCGTCATTCCGGCGTCATACACAGGCACCGGCACCACTGTTCCTGCAGCAGAAGCATAAATGTAGTCCCCTTCCACAAAAACTCCGCGTGCGCTTGTGATTTCCCTTGCATCTCCAGGCTGGCCAATTGTCCTGATTTTTGCCACATCGCTTTTCCTTATCACGCTGATTCCGGAATCCGAGTCCGCGACATACACATAGGTGTTGTCGGCACCAAGGTCTATTGCGTCATCAATGGCTGCCCTGCTTCCTGTGTATGCAAGGCTGCCGCTTTGCGTATTCACGTCCATCTTGTAGACATACATGTCAGTGCCGATGAATGCATCGCTTGCGCCGCTGTCAAACACAACGCTTCTTTCGGTGCCCGAGGCATCATATTGCCCTATCCAGCTCATGCTTCCGCTCCTGTCCATTGAAAGCATTATGTCAACAGGGTCCTGCCTGCCGCCAGCCTCCGCGGAAATGGTGAAATCAATGGTTGTTGTTTCGCCGCATTCTAACGGCAAGCCTGTTGCGCTTGCTTCAAACATAAAACAGGGGCCGCCGACTATTGCAAGCGGGCTGTTTGTGTCCTGCCCCCAGTCCTCGGGGTTTTCGCCGTCGCTTACCTTTACAGCGCATTTGAACCTGTTTGTGTCGTTAGTTTCAGCCAGCGCGTATGTCGGCCCTGTTTCTGCGGTAGGGTCCCATAGGCTGGTTTCCTCATTGTACCTGTACCATTTGTATTCCACGCCAACCGGCGGGTTTGAGTCGGCATCATAGTATGTGTAGCAGCACCTCATTGTTTCGTCTGTTGTTGGGCAAGGATTTCTAATGGCCGGGCAGGAACCGCCTATTGTAATGTTCACATCCCTTGCTTCAGGCGCATGGTCTCCTGCAAAGAATGCCTCCGGCCATTTCTGCTTTTGTTTCGCCTCTTCGACCAAGCCACAGTCTCCCGGCTCTTTTTTTATGAATATTTTCCTGCCGTGAAACACATCCTTGTCTTCCGGAACAGGGGCCCCAAGGCCGTATATGTTTGCGTCATAGGGAAAGCAGGTTTCAAAGTCCTGGTGGCTTGGGTCTCTGCATTGGATGTCAGGCAAGTAAAGGGGCGCCTCGTACCTTGCCATTTCAACCCTGTATGCTATGTTGTCCGGAAGCAGCGCGTCAAGCTTTGTCTCTATAGAATCCCAATGCGCGCCATCAATGGATTCCATTATGAATCCTGTGTTGTCCATTGCCGCTATTGCATCGTCAACAAGCTGGCTTGTTGCAATCTTTGGCTGTGTCAATGGCAAATTGCTTGCGGGCTCACTTGAAATGAACGCAATCATTGCGATGAAAATAACCATTGCAAGCAAGGCATCAATTGAAATCGCCATGCCTTTTTTGCTTGGGCAAAAAAGCCATGGGAAAGACGCGCCTATTGGCGCAGTGCCTTTTTTACTGCGGATAATATATCGTAAGTTCGGCAATTACCTCATCCCCGTCTAAGTTTACAATCCTTTTGACCCTTACTGCTGTCATGTCCTCCCACTTGGGGGGCTGTGTTTCCTGTGATGGCGCTTCTTTCAGGATTTCCCCGGAAGAGTTGATTATCCTGAAATGGAAGTCGTAACCGATTAATAATAATGCCCTTGCCCTGTTGTAATCCCCGCTGCTGCCGCTGTAATCTGCGCCCCATTCAACAAATTTGTTTACCTTGTCTTTGTCAAGCACCCTGTCCCTTTTTGCAAGCCCCATAACGCTTGCCTCGCCAATGCCCCTGTACTGCCAATCGTTTGGCCGCCCTTCAGTCCTCACAAGCATGTCAATGGTTTGCGATGTCTTTGCCTGCAAATCCACAATCAGGCTCTTGTCCGCAGCGCTGCTGTTGCCGCTGTCCATAAGCGCAAGGCTTGCGTTGAGCACAAGCAGGAACACAAGCACCGCAAAAAGGAAGTCAAGGGCTATCCCCTGCCCTTTTTCATTTGCCTTCATCCGCATTCCCCCTCGCTTATTACAATGCCTGTGTCAGGCCTTTTTTCAAGGCACCACTGCCCTGCGGAAAGCGTTATCCCCTCAGTTCCAGTGCCATCAGGGTCTGAGTCCTTTCCGCCAGTCCTTTCAGCGCTTCCTATGTAACTGCAGCTTATTTCGCCGACATTTATGCCGCCCGGCTTGCCTTCAACGCGCCTGAGCCTTGCCTCCGAGGCAAGGGCAAGGGTTTCGCTTGTGGTTGCCCTGTTGCTGTAAAGCCTTGCAATTGCCGCAGCCATTCCGTTGCACTGTATGTTTTTTTCCCCTGTTTCAAGCACAACCGCTGTTTCCGCATTCCTGGCATAGGTTGTCACAAAAACAAGCAATAGCAGGCCGGCAAGAAATAATATAATTCCCACAACCTCTATCGGTGTCTGCCCTTTTGCCTGCATTTCCCCATGCAGCATCTTTGAGCAAGGCATGTCAGGCCCTCTTGAAGCAGATTTTATTCCCGCACCAGTAAACCTTTACATTCTGCCTTCCGCCGGTTGCAGTAACACGCTCGTCCGGGACAGGATTTGGAGGCACAGGCGGATCGCCGTAAATGTCAAGCTCTATGTTTGCCTTAGCCCCCCTTGAAATTATGGAATTGCCGCCCAGGAGTTCCACCGTGGCCTCAAGGGCGCCAAGCTTTGCGCCATCCTCTCCGCAATCTAGGTTATGCCCCTGTCCCAGGTCAGGGTCATTGCAAAGCGTGATGTCCTGAAGCGCAATTGTGCCAACCGGGAACTCAATTTCAACAAACTGGTTGTTGTCAGGCCCAAGCGCGTACACAAGGTCAGCGGCATTCACCATTCTGTCAAGAGCAGTATTTGCCTGGCTTACCCTGATGTTTTCATTGTTTGAAATGTAACTATAGGAAAAAATGAGTGTCACCATAACAAGGCTAAAGCCGGTTATAATCAGGTACTCTGTCGCAACCTGCCCTTTCTTCCCAAACATGCGCTATATAGTAGTATATCCTTAAATAAAACATTTGCCTTTTGGGCAATCAAAAAAACGCAAAAACATTGCTTTTAAAGCAGTTTCAGGCACAATAGTTAGAATGCCATCTGAAAGTGAAGATGCATTTTTTGATGCAGGCGAAGACCCAACGCAGGCGGAAGAGCATTCCACAAGGGAAAAGCTTTTGCAATACAGGCTGTATGCCCTGCTGCTTGAAAAATACGCCGAGCTCATAAACGAAAAGGAAAAGCGCACAATAGGCGAAATAAAGGCACTTGTGAACAAGGAGGATTTGACAATACAGTCCATTGCAGGGGATTTGAAGCCGGAAAACTACACCTTTCCAAACGATTACCCTGCAGCCGCCCAAAAAGCCCTTTCCTTTACCCAAAACGAAATAAGCTTTGTGGAACCGGAAATAAACCTAAACTACTGGCTTGCCCCAAAAGAAATATTCTCCTCCAAAGTAGGCGATGACGAGGATTTGGCAGTGTTCCTATGCTCGCTTCTCTTTGCATTGGAAGACGAAAACGCAGCAGTGATAATCGCGGAGCTTGACAGCCTCAGAACCCATGCATTTGTCGCCACCGAATTTCGGGAAAAATTTTACATCCTTGACGCAAGCCAAAAGCACTCTTTCCCCGATTTTTCCGGAACAAAAGAAGAAGCATTGCAAAAATACTCTTTCAAAGGCGCAAAAATAAAGCGCTTCCTCTACAAATTCAACAACTCAACATACGAGCAATTCATTTAGCAAGCCTTTCTTTCTAAAGAAAGAAAGCCTTGGGAAAGAAAGAGGTTTTTTTGCTGATGCAAAAAAACCTTGGGAAAGAAAGTTTCCCTTTTTTCGCCAGCCTTTGTTAAAGGCTGTGGGAAAGAAAGAAGCCTTTTGTGCTGCTGCACAACATAGGAAAGCAAAAGCTTTCCGTGCCTCGTACCCTGCAGGGCACTCGGAAGCCTTGGGAAAAGAAGTTTTGCTACGCAAAACCAAAGCCTTGGGAAAGGAAAATTTTCCCTAGTTTTCGCCAGCCTTTTGCCAAAAGGCTGTTGGGAAAAACCGCCTTCGGCAATCCTACAAGCTCGCTAATGCTCGCCAAAAAAAGTTCTGTTCCCGCCTCCCGAATTTGCACGGATTTGTTTTGCAGTTATTCGCGGGTAGTCCGTGGTCTTCAGAGTTCATACAACTCCTTTATTTTTTGCTTCACTTCCCTGAGCTTTTGCGCCGAAATTTTTCCAATTTTTTGGGGGATGAGTGTTTTTTCTATTGTTGTTGGAAAGTCCACTATTATCTTGCTTTCTGCACGTAACTCCCCCTCCGCCAAATCGCTGTTGCCCAGTTTTAAATCATATTTTGATTTTGGTTGAGTTGAAGATATACTGATAACAATCAGGTCAGCTGAAGTCTTGTTGTAATTTGTATTGCTTATAACCAAAACCGGCCTTCGCTTGAAACCAAATTGTTGGGAATAAACAATATCGGCGGTAACAACGTCGCCTTGTTCAAAACTTGAAGAGCTTTTCTGCATCTTCTCCCTCTTCAGCCAATCGCTTGTACGCATAAAGCCTAAACGGGTCTTTCTCGGCCGCTTCAATAAGCTTTGCTTTTTGCTCTATTGCCTGCCTTGCCACTTCGGTCCACTTTATTTCAGGATGTTTCTTTATTACCTTGTGTAATTGTTCCGGAATCGCCATAGTCATATTAACCATTTAATCACCTTAAATAAGTAAAATAAGTAGGATTCTATTTAAACCTTCCTTTCAGTGCGGCGTGCTTTCCCTGAACTCCGCTTCCCAGCCCTCCCTGTGGGTGCAAGTCCCGCTGATTTTTGGCATTAATATTCTTTTAATTTGTTTTGTTTGACTAATATCAACGATATCAACGGCTTGCCATTGAGGATAAGCCTGAGAACGCCAAAGTGCTTTTAGGCATCAGGGAAAACTTTTATTCTGCTGAAGAAATTAAGGAGTGGATTAAAAATGGCAAAATCAGGGAATTCAAAAGATAGTGCAAGATGCAAAATTGTGTCCGAAGAATTGCAAGCGTTTAACAAGCTTGTTAAAGGGCACCAAAAATTATTGGAAGCAATTGGAAAACTGTAAGAATTCCCGCCCTCCGGATTTGCATCCGCCCGCATATTTTGCCATGGTGCCATTTTCTGCAGTATCCTCTTGTGGCTTATAATGCATATTCATTGCCGCTTTTTTTTTGCGAAGCCACCCTATTGCCTGCACCCTGCAGGGCGAGCCCAAGCGAAATAGGGTTCTTGCTCGTACCCGCTGGCAGTGGCAGTTAAGGCGAGCAACAGCGAGCCAGCTCAACCGAGCCCAAGCGAGGTTGCCTGCACCCTACAGGGTGTGCCCGTACCAGCCGGACGTGACGGCTTTTGCCGGAGGCAATTTTTCCCAAGGCTTTTCTGAACCCGTAGGGTTCAGAAACCGTAAGAAATGCATTGGCATTTCTAAGGTTTTGCCGTGAGGCAAAAAGGCTTTTGCATATGTTATAAACCATTTCCCTGCAATTTTTTTCTGATGGTAAAAGAAAAATCCGTTGGCTGCGCACTGTTCAGGATTGGCGGCAATGTTCCAGAGTTCCTTTTGCTGCATTACAAGGCGGGGCACTGGGGTTTTCCAAAAGGCCATGTGGAGCAAGGCGAAACAGAGGAACAGACAATGAGGCGCGAGGTTTGCGAGGAAACAACCATTGAGCAAATCAAAATCATTCCTGGATTCAGGCAGGAAACAAAGTACTTTTTCAGGAGGGGCAATGAAACGGTTTTCAAGGAAGTTTCATTCTACCTTGTTGAGGCCCTTGGCGGCAATGTGAAAATTTCGCACGAACACAAGGGCTTTGAATGGCTTTCCTTTGAAAAGGCGCTTGAAAGGCTTACCTTCGAAAACACGAAAAACGTGCTTGAAAAAGCTCGCGGCTTCATGCAAAGCAACAAAATTTGTTATGCCTGAGAATCAGTTTTCTTTTGTTGTTTTTGTCCTGCCTGTCTCGTGCCTTGCAAGGAACTCTTCAATGCCATGCTGCGTCAAAAGCTTGTTTTTTGCGCCCAAATACATTATTACGCTTGCGGCATTTGCAGTGCCGGCATCCATTGCCTTTTCAACGCTTTTTCCCTTCACAATCTGCGAAACAAAACCGCAATGGAAAGCGTCTCCTGCGCCGGTCGTGTCCGCAATTTCCGCCTTGAAAGCAGGCTTGTGGTAATAATGGCTGCCGTCAAAGGCATGCGCCCCCCTTTTGTCCTCTGTCACAACAACAAGCGGCACAATCTGCTGCAGCAGCTGCAGCTGCTTTTTCACCTGCTTTTCCCCTGTCAAAGTTTCGGCCTCGGACCTGTTGAGCAAAAGAATGTCAACCTTTTTCAGCAAGGGCGTGAGCGCATTGAAGCCCTGCCTTATTTCCGACATTCCGGGATTGAACGAAACGCTTATTCCCCTTGCTTCCGCAAAATCAAGAATCTTTTTCAAAATCTCCGGCTTTGAATGGAAACTGCTCAAATGAATCCACCTGGTTTCAGCAAGCCAAGCCCAGCGAACCTTTTTTTCCTCACCCAGATGGGTAGTGGCGCCGCCATAAACCAAAATAATGCGGTCATGCCCAAAGCCAGTGAGAATGGCGCTGTACGCGGTTTCATAGCCCTTAAGCCTTGAAACAAGCCTTGTGCTAACCCCTTCCCTGCGCAATTCCCTCAAAACAATCCTGCCGGCAGCATCATCGCCAACAGCCACAAGGGCGCCGGCCTTCAGGCCAAGCCTCCTGAAGCCAACAGCAGTATTTGTAGCGCCGCCGCCAGTGGCATAAAAAATGCTTTCCACTTCCTTCTTTGAGCCAACAGGCAGCAGCAAATTTCCATTGGAAACCCTGCCCCTAAGGGCAATAAAAGTGTCAATCGTGGCATTCCCAATGCAAACAACGTCAAACATGAAGACAATAACATTTCCCTCCTTTTTATTTGTTTTGCACCGGCAATTTTCCTGAAAAAAAAATTCAATTCAAATGGACCAATTGCCTTTGTTCCAATTAGCAACCTTTAAATTCCCCCGTTGCCATATATTGCCCTGTGAAATCAAATGCACGAGCTTAGAAAGGACTATATTTTTGACCGCTGGGTTATTGTGGATACCGAGCGTGCAAAGAGGCCGCGTGACTTCATAAAGCAGCACCCGAAAATAAATGAAACCGGATCCTGCCCTTTTTGCCCCGGCAGCGAGAGCATGACACCGCCAGAGATTGCGCGCGTTGAGGAAAACGGCAAATGGGTTTTAAGGTGCTTTGAAAACAAGTTTCCAGCGGTGACAGCTGAAGGGGGCCCTGCAGTCAAAACTTCGGGCGAGTTCTTTACCTCGGGAAACGCCTTTGGAAGGCACGAGGTCATTGTTGAAACGCCTTTGCACAAGCAAAAATTTCACGAGCTTTCCGCAGAGCGCATTGCGAAGTATTTGCAGCTTCTTTTCAAAAGAAGGGATGCCTTGTACAAGGTTAACGGCATAAAGTTCGTGGCGATGTTCAAAAACCACGGGCTTGAGGCCGGAACAAGCCTTGTGCACGAGCACACGCAGCTCATTGCCTACAACAAGCTTCCCCAGAATGTTGAGCGCGAAATAAAAGAGATTGCAAAATACAGGCGCAGGCTGAAAAAATGCCCTTACTGCAAGGTTGTTGAGCTTGAAAGGAAAGGCCCGAGAAGAATTGCGGAAAACGGTTCATTCCTCGCCTTCACGCCCTATGCCTCAATTTTTGAATTCGAGGCAGGCATTTTCCCAAAGGCGCACGTCAACCACTTTTCAGATTTGAACGATGCGCAGGTTTTACAGCTTGCGGAGTTGCTGAAAAAAGTCCTTTCAAAGCTTTCAGAACTGCAGGCGCCGTTCAACGTATACTTCCACGAGGCGCCCCCGGGGAAAAAGCACCACATCCACGTCAAGATTGTTCCGCGCTTAATCACATGGGGCGGCTTTGAGCACTGCACCGGCTGCATAATAAACACTGTTTCGCCTGAGCACGCCGCGGAATTCTACAGGAAAGAAAAGGAATAATGCTTTTACTCAAAAAATTTCAGCAGTCCCTTGTGCAAAAGCCCGTTGCTTGCAATTATCTCCCTGCTTTTGAACAGGTCAACTTTTTCGCCTTTTCTGCCGCTGATTTCGGCACCCGCCTCTCGCGCAATAAGTTCTGCCGCGGCAATGTCCACTATCTTGGTTCTGATGCCGCCGATGTAGGCGTCATATCCGCCCTGTGCAACATAGCAAAGCCCGAGCGAACCAAGTCCAAAGTTCCTTACAAAATTGACTTTCCCCGCCATTTTGTTCAGGGCTTTCAACTCTGCTTTCTCCAAATGCCCATAGTCAAAAAACACGGTGGCCTTATCCAGGCTTTTTGTCTTTGAAACACCTATTCTTTTCCCGTTCAGGAACGCGCCTTTTCCCTTTTCCGCATAGTAAAGCCTTTTTGCCGAGGGGTCAAAGACAACGCCCAAAACAATCTCTTTTTCCATTGCAAGCGCGATTGAAACAGTGAAAAGCGGCAGTTTCCTGAAATAGTTCTTGGTTCCATCCAAGGGGTCTATAATCCAAGTGAATTCAGAATTTTTCTCTTTCGGCTTTGACTCTTCGGAAAGGATGTTGTGGCCCGGAAACTCTTTTTCAAGGATTCCGATTATTGCCCTCTCAGATTCAATGTCGGAATCTGTGGACAGGTCTGCCTTGCCTTTAAGCTCTGCAACTTTCCTGCTTTCCATCCTCTCCAAAATTATTTTTCCCGCTTTTTTTGCCGCAGAAATTGCGGTTTTCAGTTCTCTTGATTTTTCCATCTTTGCACCGCTTCCTTTGGCTGTGAGCACCGAAAAACCATTAACGCTGTTTGATTTAATAAACCTTTTTTGGTGCAAAAAAAACGGAAACACAGGGAATTTTCATAAAGGTTAAAAATTGAATTGAACTTTTTATATTAGGTTTTCATGGCTGGATATAAATTTCACAAAAAATTCGGAACTGGCGGAGCTGGAAACCGTGCAGGCGGGCAAAAAAGCGAAACCTTTTCTGAAAGGTCTGAACGATTAAAAGCGGAGCGGGAACGCGTGGAAAAAGCGCGACGATTGCAGAAACCCGAAAATCCAAAAAAAGAACCGCACGCCTCAAGTGAAATTCAGTTCTTGTTGCAATCAGAAAGAAGGTTAATCCAATTAAAATTGGCGGTCAGGCCAGAAACTCCGACGGCTCAAATAATGTATGTATCGGCGTTAAGAAAATTTGAAAAAACTGCAAGCGAATTAGTCGAAAGAAAAGGAGACCCAACAGCTAAACGAAAATTAGCAGATGCTTTGGGCGAATTAATAACTTTTGATCCTGAAAACAAGTTGCGTCATCAGCAAAAATTGTCCAAAGTATTAGCTTCTTTGATTAGCAATATATCTAATGAGCTAAGGCATGGGCAAACTGAACAGTATCACAGAACAAAATGGGCTACGAGGAGTGAACAAGAAAAAATGCCAAAACAAGATCCAAAAATTGCCAGATTACAACAGGAACTTGCGGAATTGACAGTAAAAAAACAACGATTAGATGCTGAACTTGGCAAAAAATAATTTTGATTCTTAGATGTTTTGTCCGCTGTAGAAGGAAGCTGCTTTTTCCGGCGGCATTGCATTGATTGTTATTCCTGATTCAATTTCGCAATGGAACTTCTTTTTCAATCGGCTTTCCATTTTTCGCATCTTCCTTTAACGCAAGCAGCCTTATTTCAAAGAATCAAGGTTAATGCACAATTGGTCTTCCCAAATCATTTCAGGATAGCTTTCAAGCATTTTTCTGACGTATTCTTTCCTTTTGTCGTATGTTTTCCGGTCCATGGCTTCAAATTTGACCGTAATATACGGGCCGTTTTGGGAACTCCTAAATATAATCATGCCATCGTCAAAATCAGCCCTTGCCCCGTCATCGTTCGGTATTATGCTGCTATCAGTGATTTTTGCGTTGGGAAACTCTTTCTTGAATTTTTTGGATATCTCTTTAATTACCTGTACCTTTTTTCCGTCAGGGCAGCCAATCTTTATTTCAGGCGAAGAAATGTACTTTGGAAAACTTTCATATAACCGGCTTAATGACAATTTTTTTTCAGACAAGTATTCCATCAGCCTTAAAACAGCGTAAGAGCCGTCATCATGGCCATAAGCGTTCTCGTTGAAAAAGAAGTGGCCTGACAATTCACCGCCAAAAGCGGCGTTTTCCTCGGCAATCTTGGATTTGATGAACGCGTGCCCCGTCAGCCACATGATTGGAATGCCCTGGTTTTTTTCAACAACCTTTTTGACAACCTGCGAACACAGCGTGTTATAAACAATTTTTGATTTTGGAAACCTTTCCAGAACCTCTTTTGCAAAAATTGCCACAAGCACGTCATTCCACAAAATTCTCCCTTTTTCATCCACTGCCCCGATTCTGTCCCCATCACCGTCAAAAGCAAACCCCACATCGGCTTTTTCTTTCACAACAGCTGCTGCAAGTTCATTCATAAAATGCTCGTCGGTGGGGTCAGGCGTGCCGTCAGGAAAACTTCCGTCAACATTTGCCTCTTTGCAAATTACTTCACAACCAGCCCTTTTGAACAGTTCAGGCACAAACATTCCAGGCGTGCCATGCCTGAAATCAAAGACAACCTTGAATTTTTTCTTGATTGCAACCCTTTTCAGCACGTCATTCATGTAATCCTCT
This sequence comes from archaeon, assembly GCA_041645325.1. Lineage (GTDB taxonomy): Archaea > Iainarchaeota > Iainarchaeia > Iainarchaeales > JAFCCL01. Next base: position 2,363 of record JBAZQI010000023.1, on the reverse strand, counting down.
TTGATGTCCTTCCTTACAACAGTGCCCTTTTCATTGGATTTGAAATAACTCTCTTCCTCAATGGTTTTCCTTATCTCCTGCAATTCCGCAATCTCGGTTGTCTTGGAAAAACCAATGCAGAGCTTGAAGCCGTTGAAATTGCTCGGATTATGGGACGCAGTAATCATGGCCCCGCCATTGGTCTGGAACCTGTACTGCCCATAGTAAACCATCTGTGTCATGACCATGCCAAGGTCTATGACATCAATGCCCATTTCGGTCAGGCTTTTAATGAAGGCTTTCTGGAATTTTTCCCCGCTTAAGCGGCAATCCCTGCCAACTACAGCCTGCCTTATTTTTCTCCTGCGCAAAAAAGTGCCAAAAGCCCTGCCAATGGCTTCAACCTGCCTGGTATCCAACTGGTCGGGAACAATGCCCCTAATGTCATAGTTCCTGAAAATAAACGGGTCAACCTTCAAACAACCACGCTTTCAAAACCACTTAATCAATAGCTTATAGGACGCTTATAAAGGTTATAATATTTATGGGTCAAGGCTGAAAAGGGCATAAGCGGTTGCACAGCAACTGTTAAAAACAATTTCATTGTTGTTCTTAACACTTGCTTTAATTAAAACAGGGGTGTTTTTCAAATGGTTAAGGTTGCAATCAACGGTTTTGGCAGGATTGGAAGGCAGGCATTCAAGGCAATGCTTGAAAAGGGCATTGAGGTCGTGGCAATAAACGACCTGACAGACAATGCCACTTTGGCTCATTTGCTCCAGTTTGATTCCGTTTACGGAAAGTTTTCAAAGGAAGTAAAGTCCGATTCAGGGCACCTTATTGTTGACGGCAAAAAAATAGCGGCCTTTTCCGAAAAAGACCCTGCAAAGCTCCCGTGGAAAGCATTGGGCGTTGACATAGTGCTGGAAAGCACAGGCGTTTTCAGGACAGAGGAACAATGCAAGCCGCACCTTCTGGCAGGCGCAAAAAAAGTTGTCATTTCCGCGCCGCCAAAGGACGAAACAGGAAAACAGTTCATTCTAAACGTGAACACAGACAGCTACAACCCAAAAACAGAGCACGTGCTGAGCATGGCTTCCTGCACCACAAACTGCCTTGCCCCAATGGTCAAGGTTTTGCATGAAGGCATAGGCATTGAAAAAGGCTTTTTGACAACAGTGCACGCTTATACAGCGGACCAGAGCCTTGTTGATGGCCCGCACAAGGATTTGAGGAGGGCAAGGGCTGCCGCCATAAACCTGGTTCCGACAAGCACAGGCGCGGCAAAGGCAATAACAAGCATCTTCACCGATTTGAAGGGAAAGCTTGACGGCATTGCAGTAAGGGTTCCGGTTCCGACAGGAAGCATTACCGATTTTACCTGCGTGATGAAAAGGGAAACAAGCGCAGAGGAAGTCAATGCCCTGTTCAAAAAGGCTGCTTCAGGCGCCTTGTCAAGAAACCTTGAGTATTCCGAAGGCGAACTTGTGAGCACGGACATTGTGGGCAATGCGCATGGCTGCATTTTTGACAGCAAGCTCACAAAGGCAAATGGAAGGCTTGTAAAGGCCTTTGGCTGGTATGACAATGAGTGGGGCTATAGCTCGCTTTTGGCTGACTTCATGCTCTTCCTTGCAAAAAAAGGCTTTGCCTAAGGCGAGTTTTCCCAAGGCTTTTTTTGCAATTGGCAAAAAAGGCTTTGTGTGAAAGCTTTTTATTTTAGTTTAGTAATCCTTTCTTTAATAGGGGGCTGAAAAAGCATAATTTTTTTGGAGGCGGTGGAATGGGCGAATACAGGTTTTTGACAAAAGAGGTTGTTGGCGGCAAAACAATTGTAATAAGGGTTGACCTTAACAGCAATGTTGAGGAAGGCGAGCTTTTTGAGAGCGCAAGGATAAGAAAGCACGCCGAAACCATCAGGGGCCTTGCCTTAAAGGGCGCAAAGGTTGTTGCGCTTGCCCATCAGGGAAGGAAGGGCGGCGAGGACTGCATTTCGCTTCAGCAGCATGCCGAGCTTCTTTCAGGGCTTTTGGAAAAAGAGGTAAAGCTGCTGAAATGGGACTCTGACTACGTTGCTGCCATAAGTCAGATGCAGCCAGGCGAAATCGTTCTGATGGAAAACGTGCGCTTCCACGACAACGAGGAACAGGATTTTTCGGCGGAAGAAGCCGGCAAAATAGAATGGGTGCAGAAGATTGCCTCCGTTTCACAGCTGTTTGTGCAGGACGCGTTGAGCGTTTGCCACAGGGCACAGCCAAGCGTTATAGGCTTCACCGCGCTCCTGCCAAGCTTTGCAGGACCTGTGCTTGAAACAGAATTGAATGCTTTGAAGCACTTTGATTCAGGCGAAAAGCCCTGCGTTTTTGTTTTGGGCGGGGCAAAGC